>NZ_JBJHPC010000001.1:0-75433 GCF_045257485.1 Streptomyces sp. YS-3
GGTGGATGAGAGGGTGCCTGTGCGGGGTGGTGACCGGCGCGCCGTCCTGGTCACGACGGTGCTGGTCCTCGCGGTCTTCGCCGGTGCGCTGTCGCTGCTGAGCTGGGACCGAGCGAACCAGGTGGCCGGGGTGGTCTCGGCGGTGGTCGGCGTGGCCGCCCTGGGGGTCGGCGTCTGGGCGCTGCTGGCCCCGTCCGGGAGCACGTCCGTACAGGTGTGCAGGACCGGGCGTGCCACGGCCACCGGCGGCGGGAACGCCAACACGGGTGCCGTCGCCTCTTCGTCCGCCGGTGCGGTCTCCGTCGGGGAGACCGGTGACGCACGGGCGGACGGCGGCAGCGCGAACACCGGTTACCGGCAGCAGGAGTAGCGGCGCATCCGATGTTCTTCCGCAGCCGCGCCGCGGTGCGCAAGTCGGGCGGATCATCCGCCGAGGGAGCCGGGGCCTTTGCCAACAGCGGCGTGATGATTGACAGCTCCGTGCAGGTGTTCGCGGGGCGCGCCCCCGTCTCCGGCTACCTCCTGCAGGTGGAACAGGCCCTCGCGGCCTCCGACTTCCAGGGGCGCGAGAGCGAACTCGCACAACTCGTCGCCTTCTGCGCGCACGATGTCCCCGCAGACCGTCACGGTGCCAGCTACTGGCGCTGGGTGGCCCCGGCGTGGGCAGGAAAGTCGGCCCTACTGGCGCACTTCGTCCTGCATCCTCCACCTGGCGTCGATGTCGTGTCGTTCTTCATCACCTCCCGCATGACCTCGCAGAACGACGCCGCGGCGTTCTGCGAGGTCGTCCAGCGGCAGGTGTACGCCTTGCTGGGCGAGGAGGAGCCGCTGAGTACCCCCGCCACGCGCAGCGAGCAGATGCTGCTCGCGCTGCACCGCGCCGCACAGGGGTGCGCGGCGCGCGGCCGGCGGCTCGTGCTCGTGGTGGACGGGTTGGACGAGGACCGCGGCGTGATCGCCGGTGCCGACGGCCACAGCATCGCGGCGCTATTGCCCCGCGTTCCGACGCACGGCATGCGAATCGTCGTCGCTGGCCGTCCGCATCCGCCGGTACCGGGGGACGTGCCTGCGGACCATCCCCTGCGTACCACGCGGATCGACCACCGGCTGGAGCCGTCCCCGCGCGCCCGCGCGGCGCGCTGGGACGCGGAGGAGGACTTGCTGCGACTGCGAGACGGCGGGGGGCTGGGCTGGGACTTGGTCGCTCTGACCGTCGCAGCCGGAGGTGGGCTGAGCGCGCCTGACTTCGCGGAGCTGACCGGGAGCCTGGCGCGGCTGGTCGAGCGCGAGCTGTCCACGGTGAACGGCCGCAGCTTCCGCCAACGCTCCGGGCACTGGACGTCCGCCGGTCCACCCGTCTTTCTCTTCACGCACGAGGAGATCCGACGCGCCGCGGCAGAGCTGGTCACGGACCAGGAGCTGGCCGCCCACCACAGCCGTCTGTACCGGTGGGCGGATGCCTACCGGCACGCTGGGTGGCCGGATGGGACACCCGAGTACCTGCTGAGCGGCTACACCCAATTGCTGCGCGAACAGGGGGACACTTCCAGGCTGGTGGCGCTGGCCTGCGATACCCGGCGTCAGGAGCGGCTGTGGCGGGCATCCGAGGCGGACCTGGAGGCGCTCAGCGCGGTGTCGGCCGCGTTCGACCTGGTACTCGCAGACGCCGGGCGCCGCGGCGATCAGGACGTGTCCGTGGCCCTGCGGCTCGCTGCCTCGCGGGACGGGCTGCACAACCGGACGACGCCCCTGTCCCCCGCCCTGATCGCCCTATGGGCCCGGTGCGGGCACCCGGCGCGTGCCGTTCATCTGGCCGAGTCGCAGCGCGACGCGCAGGACCGGGTGGCCGCCCTGAGCGCCATCGCCGGCGCCCTGGCCGCCGCGCGCCCGGAACAGGCGGCCGCTCTGCTTGACGGAGCGGACAGCACGAAAGATCGGAACAGCTTCCTGTCGGCGATCGCCAAGGGCCTGGCGGGCTCCGGCCGGCCCGCTGAGGCCATGCGAACGGCCCGCCACATCAGCGACCCGGAGTGCAGGGCAGAAGCTTTCGTCGCCGCCGTCGGGGCTCTGGCCGGGGTGTCGAGGAGCGCCGCAGCGGCCCAGGAGGAGGCCAGGGCCCGGGGCACCGATGTGGATTCTTGGGTGCTGGAAGCCGTCGACGCGGTCATGGCGGTGCCCAACACCGTCTCCCGGAGTGCCTTGGGCGCCTCGCTGGCCGCCGCGCTCTCCCGGCTCGGCGAGCATCGCCGGGCGCTGGCGTTGGTGGAGTGGGTCGTGTCCCGTCCAACCGACTCCGGTGACGCGGTCCGGCGTGCGCAGTGCCTCGCCCTGTTCGCCCAGGGGATGTCCACGGCGCCGGGGCTCGCCGCGCAGGCCGCCAAGTTCGCCGTGGCGTCGGCCCGGCTGGCGGCGGACATCGACGACCCCGACGGCGTGGACTGGGTCTATCCCCACGTCGCTGCGAGCCTCGAGGCGACCGGGCACCAACAGCAGGCGATCGACTTAGTCAGCCGTTTCCTGAACGATCCGGAGGACGGCCTGGTCGAGATCGGCATTGCGGCCGCGGAAGCCGGCGGCCTCGACCGAGCCCTGAAGCTGGCCGAGCGGATCACGGAACCCATCTATCGGGCGCGCGTCCTCAACGCCGTCGGCAGGATGACGGCAGGGTCCCGTGACCCGGCGCGGACGCTGCGCCTGGCCCGGCAAGCCCGCGACGCCACCGACGAGGTGCCCTACCTCTACTGGCAGGTGGCGCTGTCGGCCGACACCGCCGACTTCCTGCTGCGGGCGGGCCAAGAGGAACGTGCCCACGCCGTGGTCGAGCGGGCGACGAACATGGCGCGGAGGGGCCGAGTGCCCAGGGTGCACACCCTCATCAAGCTGGCCGTCGCGGCTCATCGGTACGGGCACTGGGGCGACGCGGCCCGACTCATCCACCGCGCCGAACAGGCCGCCGACGCGTCCGCCGATTACGCACGCGTTCTCAACCTCGCGGAGGTAGCCGAGGGCCTGCACCACACGGGTCGCCCCGCAGAGGCGGACGAACTTCTGCGCCGCGTAATCCACGAAAGCCGGACCCTGGCGGATCGTGCCGAGCACGCCGAGGGCCTGAAACGGGTGGCCGAGGCATTCGGCCGCATCGGGAAACCGGAGGAAGCGGCAGAGTTGGCTCAGGAGATCCTGGGCCTGGCAGGCACCGCCGACAGCCCTTCCCGCCGACGCTGGGACACGTACGCCGCTGCCGGTGCGCTCCTCGCGACGGGCGAGATCGACGCGGTGCTCAGGCTGGAGGGCGGTCTGCCGGACCACGCGGTCAACGAGATCCTCACTGGTGTCGTGAAAAAGCTCGTGGACGCGGGTGATCTGGCCGTAGCGGAGCAGATCACCGACTGGCAAAGAGACGAGCACGCCCTCGGCTACCTCGCGGCGGGCGCCGCAGCCACGGGGAACGTCGCCCGTGCCGCCGCGCTGCTGGAGGAGATCAGCACCCCTGTCCTTCGCGAGGCGGCCACGCCAGCCGTCGTCAAGGCGCTCAGCAGGGCGGGTGCCCGCCCGGCGGCCCGTGCCCTGGCTGACGCCCTCACCATGCCCGATCACCGCGGCAAGGCGCTCGCAGCGATCGCCCAGTCGCTCGGCCCCTGCCCGCAGGGGCGCCTCGTGATGGTCGAGGCGCTGTGCTGCGTCCCGTGGGAGCATGTGCCTGAGGAGATCGCCGGTGTGGTGCCGGAGCATCTGCCCCTCCTGACGGACCTCGTGCCCACGGAAGGCCAGGGTCCGCCTCCAAAGATCATCAGGTCGTGGATCACGGTGGGGTGATATCCCGTCAACTCAGCGACAAGGCCGGGAGTTGCTGGCTCCACTGATACCGAGGGCCGTCACCGCGCGGCCCAGGGTGGCAGACCGCCAGGTCAGACGATCCCTTCGAGCGCCTCCTCGTCACCGAGTGCGACCGGCGCCGTGTGCGCATTGAACTGCAAACGAGCCTGCGCTCTAGCAGCAGTCTGGCTGTCCTCGCCATCGCTGACTACAAGAGGGCCTTGGAGCTCGCCGAGTGACACGCTTGGGGGCCTGAAGGAGCCACCCCACGCAATCGCCTACTGTGCCTGCCGCTTCACGTAAACGGCTGCGGTCATGCCAGCAGAGAAGACGAAAGGACGACAACCCCGCCGGAAGCAACAGCAGTGAGCGGGGACTGCCCGAGAGCAGCCCTCCCCCCTGGACATCGCGTGCATAACGTTCCCTTCCCCCAAAAACCGCCACCCGTTACCAGCTCCATCCAGCCGACAGCCCCGAGCACGTCACCTTCACCGGCCCCCGTCCCAGAGGCAGCGCTCCAAGACGCTGCCAGGCGAGGCAACCAACGCACCGCGCGGAGGCCACCGCTGCGGCAAGAGCGGTATATACCGTCCGATCCGCTGCCCGTGAAGTCATCGGCATCACGGCGCTTGCCGACGCCCGGTTCCCGGCTTCCCGCCCGCAAGCCGGAGATCGAGGCCGCCGATACCGACGGTGCCTCCTCCAAGGAGACCGGCCGTGCATCACGGATGCAGGGAAGCATGATCGCCGTTCATGGAATGCGACCCCGCGGAACTACGGCAGAGCCGGTTGGGGGTGCCAGCGCCCCCACACCTCTCAGGGGAACAAGGCGATCTGTTCGTCCTCCGGTGCTTGCGCGAGGCCGGGTTCCTCTGCGTATTCCGGGTCCAAGTCTGCTAGCTCGGTGTCCGCGCCTTCCTCAATCACGCCCAGCGCCGCCGCTACGCGCTGCCCATTGACGTTGCCCACCACCTCGGCGGTGGCCAGCTCCTCAAGGGAGGATTCCTCAGCCTCACCCGCCTCTGCCTCGGCGACCGTTGGCAGTACGTAGTGCTGGGCGAGGCTCGCCAGGTGCAGGGGCAGGGGCAGGGAGAGTGCGTCCAGGTAGTCGGGGGCTTGGCGCAACTGGTGCACAGCCAGAGCGAGTGCTTCGGCTGAGTCGCCGGCATCCTCGTGGCAGCCCAGGACTGCAATCTCCACCAGCCCCGGGTTCCAGGCCGGGATGTGTGTATCGATGGTGGGTTTGCCCTTGTTGGGTCCCTGACGCAGCGGCCGCGGCGCGATTTTGTCAGCCTCGACGGCGGAGTCTCGGAAGGTGCTCGCTTTGGGTGTGGTGCTGTAGAAGATCCGGCCGGAGGAGCGTGCGGCGTCTTCGTCCTCCACCCACAGTCCCTGGGGCAGGCCGTTGACTTCGCCGGGAGAGGCGTTGCCCCACCATTGCGGGGTCTCCCGCCCTGCCGCCGTACGTACGCGAATCAACCGGAGATCGGGGTCGAGTCCCACAGGCTGCGCGTGCCCTGTCTTGATCAGATCCCGTTCGGTTCGGCCGTCCTGGAGCCAGGGCCAGTGCAGCCGACTATTCTGCGAATGGGTCAGCAGGGCGGTGGGTCGGCCGCGAAGAGAACGGACCATTCTCTGGAGGTATCGGGCAGTCGCCCTGCGCTGTTCATCCATGTTCTGCTGCCAGACACGGTACTTCGAACGCTGCCGCGGTACGAAGGCGGCTTCGGTGTCCGTGGGCGTCGCGGACTCGGTCTCGGTGGGTTCGCTGACCTCCGGGATTTCGGCTGTCTTGACCAGGGCGAGCAGGAACTGGGGGTAGGGAATCCAGCGTCCCGTCCGCTCGTCCCAGCCAGTGATGGCCGCCAGGCCGCTGCCCAGTGCCAGGGGTGTGACCATGACGGCCACCGGGGTGTGGCGGGGCAGTCGGGTGGGGCCGTCCTTGCGCCGCTTGACCATGTACGTGGCGACGTAGCGCAGGTCCTTGGGGATGGCTTCGCCGAGCGTGTGCTCGGGTAGGACACGGACACCGTACTGGCGCAGAGCGTCCTCCCAGCCCGAATGGACCCGGTGAGAGAGGTTCTTCTCGCTGTTGTAGCCCTTGGCCTTCGTGGGGACGAGCGCGAATTGCGTCAGGACGCCCGCGTCCGCACAGCCCAGCCGTAGCGCGTACTTGGGGTCATCCAGACGGTGGGCGAAGTCCTGGCGGCGGTCGATCTCCACGAGGGCGAAGCTAGGGTGAAGCAGGTCAGCTCCGTCGTCTGCCATGAATGCGGCGGCAGCCTTCCGCCGGGCGTTGATACCGGCCTCCAGGGCTTTGCCCCTGGGCCGCGCTGCGGGGTCGATGCCCAGGGTGTCGGTGATTCCCTCGGTGGTGCGCAGACAGCGGAGGCGGAGGGTGAGTTCCGGGGCTTTCCATTCGAGAGTGACGGGGCTTCCGGGTACGGCCCGCTCGTATGCGTTCTCGGCAGTGGCTGACTCCGGGCGGCTGCCGTCGCCGTCCAGCCCGAGGACGTCGGCGAGGGCCTCGATGGCCGCATCCCGGAACGACGGGCTCTGCCACAGCAGTCTGGCTTCGACGAGGCACCCGGCTCCCGTCCCCTTGATGGCCTCGACGGGGTCCTGTCCCTGGTTGATCCTGGCTGCCACCGCGAGTGCGGTCCGGCGGGCGCGGGCTTCGCGTTGCGCCTCCGCTTCCTTCTCCGCCGCCTTGGGCTTGGGCCGGGCATTGGCGGGGGCGCTGCTGCCGGCGCTCGCCCGGCTGAGGGAGGGAACCCGGCGTAGCTGCTCGGGCAACGCCTGTTCGGCCCACTGGACGATCTGTGAACGCTGGTGCGACATGAGGCCAGCACCGATGCCGTGAGCACCCATGTGCGTGCTGTGGACGACGGCGGCGCGGGTGCCGTCCCCGTCGCCGATCCACTCCTCGGGTGTGGCAAGCAGGCTGGCGGGGTCGGGGAAGAGGCGGTTGAGTGCCAGCCTGCCGAGGATCTGGGCGGGGCCGTTGTTCTTCCAGGCATAGCCCTCGGTGCCGCGGTCCCAGGTCAGCCGGGCCACGGCGTACCGCTCGCTGGTGGGTGCTCCGGGGAGCCAGGGGATGCCGGGCAGCAGGTAGACCGAGGTGTCGCGGCCGTACGGCAGCCGCAGGCGCTGTTTCCTCGCGTCGAGGCGAGTTGCCCAGCGGCGTACTCCGGTGTGCAGGTGGAGACGGGGTCGAGGGTCGAAGGGGACGGTGTGTAGCGAAATGTTGATCACGATGGAGAACCACCACTCGCGCCCCTTGACCACGTGCGAGAGAGGCTGTGAGAGGAGTTCCGCTCCCTGCTGGCGCGGGCCGCGTGGCACGGCCCGGAAGTGCAGGCTGCCGGCGCTGTGTTCGTAGGGTCCCAGGGCGAGGATGCGCCGGGCCAGGGCATCGGTTGCGAGTTGGTATTGCCGGTCGCGCGGAGCCGCGGTTCCGCCGTCGGTCGTGGAGCAGCCGAGGAGGTCGACGGTGACGTCCTGCCACTGTGGTGGGCAGGAGCGCAGCGCCGTGTGGGTGTCCAGGACTGCCCGGTGATGTGCGGGTTCGGGGCGGAGGTCTTGAAGCCAGGCGCCGCTCAGCCGGTGCAGGGTGTCGCCGGGAAGCGGGTGGGGGGCGTCGGAGGGGGTGTAGAGCCAGAAGTCCTCGGCCAGTTGCTGCGGATCGCGGGGACGGCCGCGGACGACCAGGTCGGGGGCGAGGCTCTGCAGAACTCCGTTGAATCGGGCGACGGGCGCAGCGCGGTAGGGCTCGGCCTCGGGGGGACGGCCTAGGTTACAGAGGTCCAGAACGCTTTCGTGCCACTGCTCGGCAAAGGGCAGTGCCCGGTAACGGGTGGTCCAGGGGGCGGTGTTCGGCTTCAGAACGTAGGCGGCCCGACTGGTGTCGCGGTACTTGGCGGCCATGGTCTTTGCTGTCTCCTTGCTGTGGCTCAGCGGTCAGTTCGGGTGATCAGGCCGCACAGGGCGTCGTAGAGGGGGTGGTAGAGCGTGCGAACCAGGGCGGGGTCGGCGGGGTCGGCAAACGACTCGGGTGTGATGTCGTCGTCGAAGTAGGGCGCGAGGACGTCGCGGAGCTTGATGAGCAGGCCGTGGTCGTTGCGTCGGCGTCCGCTGCGGGTCGCTGCGGCGGGCGGGGCACCGGCCTCGGCGAGTGCAGGGGCGAAGGCCGCGTCGACGAATACCACCCGCGCGGGCACTCCGCCGCGCACCAGTCGGCCGATGACCTGCCAGATGGTGACCAGCTGATCCCAGGCGAAGGAGGTCTTCTCCGCGTCGTTGAGCTGGGAGTAGATGTAGCGTCGCGACAGCAGGCGGCGCCACTCCTTGCGAGCCGCGAGGCGGAAGGCGAGCCCCGCGGTGTCCATGTCCGCTGCGTCGGCCACGAGTTTGCCGAAGGTTCCCGCCTCCGCATCCGGCTGGTTGCGGACAAACCTGGTGACCCAGTCGTTGATGGCGAAGACGGCCAGCGAGAGGTCGTCGGGGCGCGGGTGGGGACGGGCGAGGAAAAGAACGGTCCCGAAGGCGGCTTTGTGGCTCTGGTTGAGGATGTTGTGGCCGCGCTCGATTGCCATCAGGGGGGCGACCAGGACTTCGGCGTCTTCGTCCTTGGCGAAGGCTGCGAGGTCGCCGCGGCGTACGGCGGAGGCGCCGGTGAAGTCTCCCGTGGCGGTGTCTCTGGGGCCGGCGTGGTCGAGCTCTGCCTTGTCGGACGCGAGGACGCGGACCTTTCCGCGCCAGCGCGGCATGCGTTCCAGGAGGTCGGCGGCGATCCGGGCGTCCTGGTAACTGCCGACCAGGAGGAGGGCGCGTCGGCGTTCTCCGTCCTCGATCTGCCGTAGTTCCTGGTCGAGGAGCGAGGTGCTGCCTGGGGCCGACTTGCCGAGCTGGGTGACCATCTGGGCCAGGATCCGTTCACGGGTATCGAGTCGGGCTCCGGAGAGGGTGAGCGGGGTTCCTTCGCCGTCGTAGAGGAACAGCGTGGTGAACAGGGTTTGCCGGATGGAGTCGATGGCGGCCTGGTGGGGTTTGAGGATCGCTGTGACCGGGGCCGTGATGTGTGCGCGGGTCGATGTCCCGGCCCAGCTGGTGCCGGACATGAGCAGGACGTGCGGTCCGGGACGGCCTGCTGCAGGGTCGGCGCCCAGCGCGGGCAGGTGGAGCAAGAGCTCGCGGCCGACGCCGGCACAGCGGAAGAAGCGCAGGGTACCGCTGCGGTGTTCGTCGCCGTCCGGGCCGCGCTCCGGATCTTCGGGCAGGTACTGGAATCCAAGGACGTTACCCATCGGGGCTTCCGGCACCACCGGCGCATAGTCGAGGGGCGGTCTGCGGGAGAGTTCGTTGTCGGCGGTGTCCAGATGCAGAGCCGCCTCGGCCTGCGGCCACAAGAAGGTGACGCGTTCGAGACGCTGATGCAGGGCGGCCAGTACCAGAGTGAACTCGAGACGCCGGGCTTCTCGTTCCAGCCAGGGCTCGCTCCCCCAGATGTCCACGGGATCCCGGTCGGGTTTCCCCGGGCCGGGTGGCTTCTGGCGCAGGGAACCATCCAGCAGCGGGGACCCGGTGAGCAGGGTATCGAGCACGGAGCGGACACGTTGGCTGGTCGCTGTCTGGTCGAGGTGGTGCAGGAGAGCTCCGGCACTGCGAATCAGGGCGTCGGTGAGGTCGTTGTGCGGGCCGCGATCGCCGAGCGGGTCATCGCGGAAGGCGTCGAACGCCTTGGTAACTTCGTTGCGCCGGATATCCCAGGGATCTGTGTCCGGGGTCCGCGGCAGGGGTGCGTCGCCGTCGGCCTCGTCGTTGGAGTCGTACACCTCGGCGTCGGAGAAGGTCTCGTCGGGGAGGAGAGCGGTGACGCGCGGACGGGGGTACCACTCGTTGACGAGTTTCTCCTGGAGCGTCCAGGCGCTGAAGTATTCGATGTCCGCCCAGCGGCGAAGGTCGTGGTCGGTGATCAGTCGGCGGTAGAGGCGGTTGGCGGCGATGTGGACCAGGTCCAGGGAGGCCGACCAGCGTTCGACATCGCGTGCCGAGAGGGGCAGGCGGCCTTGCCGGGCCAGTTCATCGATCTTGTGGATGCCGAGGCGGTCGAGCCAGGAATCCGGGCCGCGCACGATCAGCGTCGCAGACGGGGCGAAGGCGGTGTCGAGCTGCATCTGTACGCGGTCCGCCTCGTCGACGATGATGATGTCGCTGCGCAGGCAGGCCAGTTCAAGGTGCCTGAGGCGTTCGGCATTGAGGTGGTTGGGGACAGCACTCTGCAGGAGGCTGGCCGGGTTGGCCACCCAGATCAGAGCATCGACCAGCTCCCGGTCGGGGGCATGGCGGGGGCAGACGCTCCACACCGGACAGCCGTGGTCGGACCGCGACATCTCGCTTTCCGCGGGCGCCTCGGGCAGGTCGTGCCGGTATACGGGCAGCGGGATCTCCCCGACAGTGGTGGGACCAGGCTTCTTTACCGGGCGCAGTTCCGTGCAGGGGGCGTCGACGTAGCGCAGGGGTTCGGCTGCTTCCAGTCCGCGCTGTGCGTCAAGGATGCACACCGAGCTCAGGTCGTCGAAGGCTGGATCATCGTGCTGGAGGAGGGAGGCTTGGCCGCGCGCGGCAAGGCGGCGGTGCAGCCGGGATGCGTGCTGTTCGCGGGTGGTGCCGCCGATGACGGGAGCGGACTGCAGGTCCAGGTCGCGGAACTGGCCGACCAGGGTGAGCTGTTCGGCGACGTCACCGACGACCAGAGTGGTGCGGAGCCCTTTGCGTGCGCCCCAGACGGCGATGAGGTTCATCAGGGTGCTCTTGCCCGCGCCCACCATGCCAACCAGATGGAGCAGGCGGTCCATGCGGAGAACCGTGGTCTTCTCAAAGCGCTGCCCGTCGGCGGACAGGGCGTCGAGTTGCAGGTCCTCCAGTCGTCGCACCCAATGGCCGGAGGTAAGGCCGCGGGCCGTCTCGGATTCCTCCATCCAGCTGGCGGTCTCGCCGAGTTCGGCCAGCGGGATGTCCAGGGGACGGCCTGCGGTGTGCGGGACCTGACTGAGGTCGTGGCTGGTCGCAGGCGGGAAACACAGCTGTTCGGGGATGGTCACGGAGGCTGGCCGGTGCCGCTCGGTGAAACGGGCCTGACCCGCCGGGGCGGGCGGCAGTTGCCGTTGGTCGAAGTGCGGAAGCCGGGACAGCGCATGCTCGAACCTGTCGAAGCGGTCTGCGGCGATGGTGGGTTCGACGCGCCGCGCCGGTCCTCCTCCCTCGGGCAGCCGGTAGCCCCGGAGCCGTTCGGGCAGCTGGACGTACGTCTCCAGGCACTGGTGCCACATACGGCGGCGACGCAGCTTCCACAGCAGGTGACGCGCCACATCCAGCCGGGCACTCTGTGCCGGTGTGGTGGCGATGCCCGCGGCCGCGGCAAAGGGGTAGCCGCCCAGGAGGGTGTAGACACCGTGGGCGTCGCCGGACGGGTCGAGACTCTCCATGAGGTAGAGGCCAAGCTCCACCTGGCAGAGCAGTGAGGGGTTTACGTCCTGGTGTTCTTGGGGCCAGACGGGCTCCAGGGCTTTGGCGAGTTTCTGGTACCACTCGCTGCTGTTACGCACTCGGGGATCCGTTCGTCGGTGCGGAGTCCGTCAGGAGGGGGCCGCCTGCCCCGCGGAGGCGGGCAGTCGCGAGGGCGACGAGCCGGTCGTCGGTGAGCAGGGGCAGGCCCGCGGCGGAGGCGGGGCGGTTGCGGCGGTACGTGCCGAGGTAATCGCGGTGGGCTTCGGCCTGTTCGCGGGGAACCACCCAGCACGCTTCGTCGTAGGGCGGCTCTGGGCGAACGGGTTTTGCGGACCGGCCAAGCAGCCCGGGATGCCTCCAGTCCTTGACGTCGATGGCCCAGATGTGCCCGTCAGGGAAGGTCACACGCAAGTCGTAGGCGTCGAAGCCGGGCCAGAGCTGGACCTCGAGCCCCAGCGTGCGCAGTCGGGCTTCCAGCTCGACCTCGGCGCGTCCGGGTCCGGTGACAAACTGCCGTAGCGGCCGCACGAGTTGCAGTAGCCCGGCCACGTCGGCTCCGGTCAGGGTCCGTCCACGCGGCGGTGCGCCCCGGCGTCGGCACCGGTCTCTCTCGCACCACCACGCGCCGTCGAGGAGCGGCGTGAGCAAGGTCAGGCAGCGGCCGCAGGTGAGGTAGCCGCCCTGGAATTCGTAGGAGGCCGGGACCGGGGCGTAGCACTGGTCCAGCAGTTCTTGTACGGGGGCGAGGGACAGGTCGGTCTCGGTCTCGAACCGTTCCACTCCGGTGAGTACTGGCCGTTCGACCAGGAGCCTGCGGAAAGCGACGTAGGACTCGGGTGATGACGCCTTGCGGCACAGGCGCATGGCCGTGTGAATGACCTCGCGGTCGAAGTGTGCGGCGCCGGCGTCCTTGCCTCTGATCCACCACTCGTGACAGAGCTGGGTGGGAACCCGTGCCTCGGGGTCCACCAGGTAGTCGTCCGGTCCGAAAGCGTCTGGCGGCAGGTCCAGGGGCCAGTCCTCCAGGGGGCGGCTGTGGCACCAAAAGAGCAGTTCCGGCAGACTTTTCGGGATCTCCTCGACGCCCCTGAGGAGGCAGGCCAGGACGGTCCGGTCGAGGGCTCGCTGGGCTTCGGCCGGGTAGGGCAGTTTGAAGGAGGAGAGCGGGCCGAGGTCGGCGAGCTGGATGACGGCGCCGGCCAGCGTACGGACGAGGCGTACGTCGGGGAAGTCGAGCCAGTCTCCGCGCTGGGCGGCGTGGGCGTCAAAGACGGTGGCCATCAGGAATCCTGCCTTGTCGGGGCGAGGTGTTCGATGCCCGCGCGGCACCATTCGAGGGCCTCGCAGCTGTCGCAGTGCCGGCCTGGAGCGGTTGGGTAGTCCTGGTCCCAGGCCCAGGGCTGGGCGAGTTGCGTGATCACTTCTCGCGCTTCATCGACGGTCCCCGGGTGTGAGGGGTCGAGTTCCTCAAAGGTCACGTCGTCGGTGTGCAGCAGTTCGAGCTCCACCCGGGAGCGCGCCGTGTCTCCGCCCAAGACGCCCGCGGCCAGCATCAGTACGCCGAGCGCCAGCTGGGGGTAGAGCTTCAACAGCGGCTCACCCTCATAGAGGTATCTGCTCGCGGTCTTGGTCTCCCGCCAGATCCAGCCCCCGCGGCGGGTGTGTAGCAGATCGGGGGTGGCTATCAGCACGAGATCGAGTCCGGGGTCATAGCAGACCGCTTGGTACTGCACCCGCACCTCTTCTTCGGCGGCGAGGCCGTCCAAGGGACAGTAGAAGGCGTGCTGTTCGAGCATGGCGGCACCGTCGAGTGCTTCCTGACCGCTCAGGTGCAGATCGCTGGCTCCCCAGGAGGCCGGGTCCGCCGGGCCGGGAAAGGTCTCGCAGCTTCGGTAGGGCGTGCCGGCGTGCCGCTGGTTCAGAATGTCGTCGACCACACGGCCGCGCCGGACTTCTGGGCTCTCGGGCGTCGAGGAGCGCAGCTTGAGCTGCCGGGTCGCGTGATATTTCGCCGGACAGTCCCGATAGGCGCGCAGATCGCTGACCGAGACGCTGCGGCGGGGGCGCCGGCGCTTCGGCGGCGTAATGCTCAGCAGTTCCGGGCTATGCGGGAGGGCCTGGCAGCCGCTCAGCGCCTTGCAGTCGATGCAGCCGGACCCGGGGCGGGTCCCGGTCCCGTCGATTGCCTGGAGTAACGAGGGCCACCCCGCCGCCGTGAAGTGCTGACGCGCTTCCTGTCTGTTCCAGTCGAGCAGCTCGTTGCACTTGCCGTCTCCGCAGCCGAACTCGATGACCCGGACGTGCTCGGGCAGGGCGGCGCGGTGCTGGGGAAGTTCGCCGAAGGGGACCGGAGCGTGCCGCTTGCGCCAACCTCCGACAGCGGGACGCCCGCGCGCCGCCACGTATGCGGCTACGGCCTTTTCCGCTTCGGGTCGGTCGCTCTTGGCGGTGCCGAAGGTGAGCAGCCACAGTTCCCTCGTGGAGCCGTCGAGGGCCGCATAGCGGCGTCCCCAAGCGGTCATCTCATAGGTGTCCGCGCCCCGGGAGTCGACCGGGCCCGGGTCCGTGCCGACCACCCACGCGTCCCGGACCGGGACCGTGAGCACCAGGCCAGCGGCCTGGCGGGCTTGCTGGTCTGCCGCTCTGGCCGCCAGATAGCGACGGACCGCCTCGGCTGACCAGGACATCAGCAGGGGATGCGCTTCACGGCGCCGGTAGAGCCCGAAGGTCCCGTTTGTTCGCCAGAGTTCCCCGATCACCCACTCCGGGTCCTTGCGCTCGTGTTCAATCAGGTCGAGCGCATCCATGAAGACCTTAAGCGTGAAGTCTTGTAGGTTTTCGGAGAGTTGAGGGGGTTCGGGATCTGCGATCAGCATCGGCCGGGCGTCGCTGGCTCGCTTGGCGGGGCAGTCCCGGGGATCCAGGCGCGCCGCAGCGAGGTTCGTACGGACCAGCCTGATGTCACCGCTGGTCCCGGCGGGGCGCGGCCCACTGCTCATGGTCTCCTCCAAGCAGTTCGGACAGGACGGCCCGATGCGGCACCGCGGAGGGGCGCATCGGGTTCCGGCATATCCAGCATGGCACAAAACATCTGTGAACTCAGTCCATGCACGACAAATGCGTGAATCGATTTACACTGGGCGCATCCGCCACGCAACGGTCCGGCGGAACCGGGAACTCGCCACCGTCGCGCCTCTTCTGCGTGCCAGAGGCGGGACGCTTCACAGGCAAGGGGCGGCATGAAGAAGGACGAGGTGCTGGGCGGCCGGTACAAACTGCTCAAGCACCTGGGCAGCGGCGGCATGGCCGTGGTCTGGCTGGCGAGGGACCTGCGGGACGGCAGGCTCGTGGCCGTCAAGTGCCTGCGCACGCAGAACGAGCTCCTGGACGCGCTCGACGAAGACGAGGCACACGACGAACTCCGGCGGATGCGTGGCCGGTTCCGGCGCGAGGGCACCCTTCTGGGACGGCTGCACAACAGGAGCATTCCCGAGCTGTACGGCCAGGGCATTCATCACGCCGACCCCTACCTCGTCATGCGCTACGTCGACGGCAAGCCCCTGCACCGGTTCTTGGAGCAGTACACCCCCACCGTCGAGGTCAGCGCGGCCATCGGGGTTCAGATCGCCGAGGCCCTGACCTGCGCCCATGACCTGCCGGTGGTGCACCGCGACCTCAAGCCGTACAACTTGATCATCGATGAGAACGGTGTGGTCGTCCTCATCGACTTCGGCATCGCCAAGCCGCTCTGGCCCGGCGTCACCGACTACACCCAGCACGGATCCACCGTCGGCAGCAGAGGGTACGAGGCCCCGGAGCAGATCCTGGAACGCCAGATCACCCCGAAGACCGACCTGTATGCACTGGGCTGCGTCCTGTACCACCTGCTGACCGGCCATCCGCCGTTCTCCGGGGACGGGCTGAAGGGCCAACATGTGCATGCCGCGCCGCTCCCGCCGACCTGTCATGTCGGGCACATCCCGGCAGAGCTCGAGAGGCTGGTACTGAAGTTGCTGGCGAAGGCGCCGGAGGACCGGCCGGTGGACACCCGCATGGTCGCGGAGGTGCTGCGGAAGTACGCGCCGCGTCCAGGTGACGCTGCCCCGTCCCCCCGGCTAGAGCCGGACCCGACGCGTCCGTTGCGCTTGCCCGACGAATACGGCCTGCCCGTGGCGCCCGCGACACCGGTGGCTGCGTCCAGTTCCGGCAGGAAACGGCGCGGTTCCGGGTTCCTCAGCCGCCGGATGTTTCAGGAAGTTACCACCGAGGCCGCAGCGGAGGTCGAATCCGGTGAGCCGGCAAGTGCGGTAGACAAGCTGCTGGAGCTGCTGCCCGCCGCCCGCCGGGATTGGGGCGCCTTCGACCCCGGCGTCCGGACGGCTTTGCGCGTGGCCGCGAACGGCATGCGTGTGGCCGGGCGTTGCAAGGAGGCAATCGCGCTCTACGAGGCTCTGGCCCTGCGGGCTGAGGACAAGGCAAGCCTGGACGCTCTGGCCGACTACCTGGAAGGCACTCTGGGTGCGGCGGAGTGCCGCATCCCCTTCGGTGACTTGCTTCCGGCCGCGGCGGCGCGGGCCATGGTGCTCGAGCAGATGGCCGACGTCACAGGCCCGCGCGCCCAAGTGCTGGCTGAGCGGTGCCGAGAGGTAGGCATCGAGCTCGAGGGGCTGGGATTCGACATCTAGCGACCTTGCGTGGGCAAGTTGCGCTCAGGCTGGCCAGGGCAGGTCATTGGGTGAGCGTGCCAGGGCGGTGGCGTACTTCTTGCGTCTTCGGAGCTCCTTCCAGTCCAAGCTCTTCAGTGATCGTTCCCGAGCGGCCGTGGGTCAACACCTGTGCTCGGCGAGCAAGTCACCTACCAGGAGGTCCGGCGGGTGCACCGTAGGCGATCGGCGGCGTGCTCACGGACGCAAAGAATGCAGCTTTCCCTCTGCCAGCCCGTCCCCGAAGCTCCGCACGAAAGCCTCGCCCACCGATGCGACCGAGCGGAGCGACTCCTCAAGTGCCAGGAGTTCTCTGAAGGCCGCCGCATACGGTCGCTGTTCAGCAAGTGCGAGCTGGAGCACCTGTAGCTTGCGTACGTCGATGCGGGCAGAGCTGGAGGTATGGGAACCCGCTTGCCGCGCGTTCGCGGACGCGCGCAAACAGCCTGCGAGGAACCAGGGGTCGAGGACTTCGGGGTCCGGGCGCAGCGCGTAAAGCTGAGGTCCGAGCACCAAGGGCGTGTCCTCTTGGACCCAGACGCGATACGCCCTCTCGACACCCGCCACGACGACATCCCCCAGCTCGGCCACGGTGAACGAACCCGTACTGGCTCCCCGCTCTACCTCCGCCCGGACGAGCCACCCCCCCGGCTGTCCTCCCAGGACCAGGTCGGGAACGCTCAAGGCCGGTACCGCGCCATCTGGCAGCGCGTCGCCGTGCAGTAGGTCACCGGGGAGCGTCTGCCCCTGTTGCAGCTTGAGAGCATGGGCACGGTGTAGGTCCGAGACCGTGATCGTGGACGGCGCATCACTACCCGTTGGCAGGTCGATTGCCGCCAGAGACTGGGAGCGATCGCGCACTTCGTCGAGCAGGCCGCCCAGGCGCCCCCAGGACTCATGGAGCTTGGCCTGGGCTTCTACGGCCGTCTCCGGCACGTGACGAGCCGGCGTGAGATCTGTCTGCTCATTGAGCAGGTCCACCACAGGAACGGCGACACACCCCTCAGGCAACTGCTTCCCTGCTTCTGCCTTCCTTTCTCCAGACCAGTCATAAGCACGTACCGCATCGAGTACGCGGCTCGTCAACTGCGGCCAATCGATACTTTGAGCTCCTCTCGTCACCCCATGCGATGTGGCTGCGTCGAGCAGAAACAAGCGTTCGACGGAAACAGTGCTGCCCTCGGGCACGGGCATCCGGAGAATCCACAACTGGAGCGAAACGCTATGCGGCTGGGCAGCCCCGGCCGGGAGCGCAACGACTCCCTGCAGAGCGCCCGTGCGCAGTAGCGCCCCACGGATGCGCCTACCGGCACGTCGGGAGGCCACCGCCGGCGGCAGCAGGAGTACAGCCACGCCGTCTGGCGCCAGTCGCGCCAGAGCGTGCTCAATCCAGGCGAGTTCGGGCTCAGTCCTCGGTGGCAAGCCGTAGACCCAGCGGGGGTCAGTCGCCAATTCCTCATGGCCCCAGTCCCGCGCGTTGAATGGGGGGTTGCACAGGACGATGTCGGCCCGGACACCATCGTTTGGGTCCGCGCGAAGCGAGTCACCTGCCTCGATCCTCACACCGCCGCTTCCCCTATCCACGTCGGCGAAGCCCAGCTGCACTTCCGCCAGCGCGGCAAGTACCGGGTCGAGTTCGGTACCAATGAGCGCCGTGGTCCCGGGATCGGCATCGACGCTTCGCTCTGCCATGCCCTCACCAACGGCCAGAAGCAGCCCACCGACACCGCAGGCGGGGTCAAGAACGGTGATCCGCCCATCCGCGCCCCGGCGCTCCTCCGCCCTGACGGCAAGCGCAACGTCTGCCATCAGTCGGGCCAGTGGGGCTGGGGTGGTGCCGACCTGCCGTACATGGGCGTCAAGCCAGCGTGTGAGCAGGAAGGTGAATGTCTCCCGCTCTCCTTCATACCGTGCGACGTCGACCGTCTCGTTCATCACGCGAGCGGCCTCGTCCGAGAGCAAGGAGTGCTCGGGTGCGGCCTGATCCGCGCCTGTCGCGGCAAGCATGTGGCGGCCGGCCTCGGCGAGCGCCGCACCCATCACCGCACGATCCCCCAGGGCCCCATAGTGCGGCCACAGCCGCTCGCGCAACCCGATCCGCTCGATCTTCCCGTGGGCGTACAGCCACCGTTCGACCTCCGCGAGGGAGAACTGCGGGCTCGTGTCTGTACCGCCGACCGGCATCGGGAACGAGTCATGGCGGCGTCGCCAGTTGCTTACCGCCGCTCGACCAACGCCCGCGATGCGCGCGATTCCCGCCAAGGTAACGGGCGCATCGTTGGAGTCTGACATGTGGTTCTCCGAGCGGGAGGGTGACTTTCGGACGGGTCTGACACGGATGCCGACACCGTAGCTCAGCTACCCCTACCAGGCCAATCATTGACTGAGTTCACAGACACTTCGTCGATCGCGCGCTCTTCTACGACGGCCGCCCAAACGCTCGAGTGCGCAACTCGGGCGCACAACGCTCGGTCCCCCTGTCGGCATTGACACCACCGTGCCGCCGCCCCGCTGTCCAACTGAAGGGAGACATACGAAATGGCCAAAGAGAAGCGTCGGATCATGCCTAAGACACGCGCACAGTGCCGTTCATGACCGGGCTGGCCACGAGCTGCCCGTCGGACGAGAACGCCACAGCATTCACAACGCGCTCTGCGGCGGGCAGAAGGATGCGAACGGCATGCAGCGCTCCTGGGTCACGAGGCTTCTATAGCCGCACCGGGCCATGTGCTCAGATCTCGCTTCCGATAGCCCCGGGTCGGTGTCTGTCGCACCGCCACCCGCATGCGTAGAACCGTGCAGGGGCCCCACATTTCGTCACCCCTGCCCCGCAGTGCCCCCGATACAGCGTCGATCCTGCAGCAGTGGGAGTGCCAGCCAACTTGGATCGTGTTGCGCGCGTACCGGGAATGTCTGTTAGCGGGACATCACGCCCGTCGTCCACTGCCGAGGTTCGCACCCGGCATGTCGGATCGCCATCGCCCATCACACTCTTCGCCTGCCGCGGGTGCGTCACGGCGGGCGGCGGCTCCGCCGCGGTCTCATCGCGGCAGGCGGCGTAGTCTGCCGCCGGGGCCCCAGAACTCAAAGGCCGTCCGCTTAACCTTCACCGTCGCCCGCACGTACAGCCCGGAGGCCGCATCCCGGATGAACATGTCGAAGGGAACCTCCGCTGGCCGCGTCGTCGGATGCCATTTCCCGCACTTCCCGGTCCCCTTTCGTGGGCACCGGCCCGGGAACCGCTCATCACAGCACACCAAATCGATCCGGCGGACACCGCCTCGGAACGGGAGCGGGCTGTCATGCCGAACGATCAGCTCGAAGGGCAGCTTGTCCGTGCGCAGCCACGGCACCACCAGTGCCTCCGCCAATACCCGGCTGTCCGTCTGCCACGCGTCCGCCAGCCCCGCACGTCGCGCAGCCGCGTCCCGTGCTGTGATCTCCCGTGGGTTGACCGGTGACAGCTGCGACTCGAAGCCCAGCAGGACACCGTTCGCCCCCTGTATCAGGACGTCGCTGCGGACCTTCTGGTCCGTGCTCGTCCGCTCCGTCGTTGCATGGTGGCCGCCTTCCTCCGCCGCGCGGACCGCCCGCTCCTTGTACGCCTTGTGCTCGTCCGACTCCCCACCAGCATGGTGCCGGTCCTGTGCGTCGCTGCGGGTGTGTGAGGCGACCACCCGGCCCATCCGCCGGTACAGGTACATCGGCTCCGTGTAGCCCAGCCTTTCGCAGATCTCCGCGCACGTGAGCCCGCGCACCGCTACGGGCAATCGGCGGTCTGCCAGCAAGCGTTCCAGGAGCACCGCTCCACCTGTCACTCCAAGATCCGGCTCGGTGAGGTCCAGCTTCCGGTCGAAGCCCGCGAGTTTCACGTACCTGTTCGGCACTTCGGCCTCCCCGCGCTGTATGACCGCACCGAGCCGCTGGATATCCGGGGCACTCCCCCAAGCGTGATCCAGTAGTCCAAGGGCCTGGGGCGGAGGCCGCCGTTGGAGACTGTGCTGTCGGCGTCTGAACACGGCACAGCTGCCAAGGCCCGCTTCAGCCAGCCTCCGCCCAGGCAGGCTCGGCACCGTGCACCAGGAAGAACCGGTACGCCCGGTGTTCACAGGCGAGGTACCGACGGGGATCACGGTCGACGCCCTCCGCAAGGCCAGGAGGCATGTCCGTACCCACTGACGGCCGCCCTCGCCTCCCCGGAATGGGCATTCCAACCATGCGCGAGCTGAACGTCTTCTATCGCGTGAAACCGGGGTCGAGTTGATACGCACACTGCACAATCAAGTTTGAAGGATGTGCTGTTCGGATCCAACGCAGGCCGAAGGGGCCCGCGAAAGGGCTCGACGTGGAAGGTGCGGATGTCGAATGGTCCACGATGACGCCTACCACTGGCCTCCGGAGCTGCTGGAGCTGCTGATCGAGCTGGTGCCGCGGCTGAGCCGAAGCAAGGACGGGGTCCTCGGATTCTTGCGCGGGGCGGGCGTCAGTGAGGAACTGCACGCCGTACACCGGCAACAGCTCGCGGCGGACAGGTCAGCAATCAGCAAGTACAAGATTGTTCGTGCTGTGCTCAGCCAGATCAACGAGCAGGGCGACGCCGGCCTGCAAGTCCGACGAGAGCTACTCAAGCGGGCAATCGAGTTCGAAGACTTCTCCACCCTGTGGCCGGACGATCGACTACCAGCACAAGGGCTGCAGGCGAACGTGCGAAGTCTGGTGAACGTCAAGGATTCGTTCACCCGGATGAACCAGGCACGTGACGACGAACGGGCAGCACGGCTTGCGGCACGCACCGCCGAGGCGGACCGCTTGGCTCGGCGGCGTGCGGAATTCGCAGCGCTTCGAGGCCGACTCGCGGACCTCTTCAACGAAATGGACCCAAGGAAGCGGGGCGCCGCCCTCGAAGGCGTACTGAACGACGTCTTCAAGACCGAAGGGATCCTGATCAGGGAGTCCTTTATCCTGCGCAACGAGGATGGCCAGGTGGCCGAGCAGATCGACGGCGCGCTGGAAATGGACGGGTCCCAGTACCTCGTGGAAATCAAGTGGCGGGGTGAGCCCGTCGAGATCAACGCGATGAGTCGCCACCTCGTTCGGGTCTACGGACGTTCGGAAGTCCGTGCGCTGTTCATATCGGCCTCCGGGTTCACCGGGCCGGCGATCAAGGAAAGCGAGCGGGCCCTGAACCAGCGAGTGATCGTTCTCGGTGAGCTACGAGAACTTGTCCTCCTGCTCGAACAGGAAGGTGACGTCGCGCACTGGCTGCGTGAGAAGGTCCGCATCGCTCAGCTCGACCGGCGCCCCCTCGCCGTGCTGGGCACCGACTTCTGAATCACCCCTCGCCCAAGAGCAAGACTTCACGTGCGTGTGCATCCGGTCGCTGCGCCAGCCACCGCCGGCGCGGGGCGCGGACCCCAGCCGTTGTGGCACCTGGGTATCCGGGGCTGACCTACAGCTGACCGGGCCGGGAGCAGTCCCGATGCCGGCAGATGAGCACACCTGGGCGCCGGAAGGGGAACGAGCCCCCGCGAAGGAGCCGAACAGGC
This sequence comes from Streptomyces sp. YS-3, assembly GCF_045257485.1. Classification (NCBI taxonomy): domain Bacteria; kingdom Bacillati; phylum Actinomycetota; class Actinomycetes; order Kitasatosporales; family Streptomycetaceae; genus Streptomyces; species Streptomyces sp. YS-3. The sequence continues at coordinate 21,575 of NZ_JBJHPC010000001.1, forward strand.
GCACTGCCCGACCGCAGGAAGCGACGCAAAGCGAACTCGCCAGGGTCCGGGCCGAGCGTATCGAGCGGCTGGCTCACTGGCCCAGGCCGACCACGAGGGACGCCCGCAGGAACAAGCCGGCGGGGGTCCACATCAGTCACAGCGATCACACGAATGTCACGAACAGCGTCGACGCACCTGAACCACAAGGCCCCAATCAGGGCAAACACTCCCGCCCTGGACCACGTAGACGCCATAAGACGCTTTCGCCCACTTGTGCCAGGTGGTACCGAGGGAGGGCCCCAGGACCAGGACCGGGGCGTCTTCTGGCCCGTCAGAGCGGTATTGGAGGGTGTTCTTCGGCGTCTCGCTCACCCGCCTGAGCCTCTCATCTGTCACAGACGCCCCTATAACGGGGGGGGTCGGTAGAGACCGTCCTGACCAGGTTGAAGACCTCGCGGGCGGCATATCGCTTGAGGCATCGGATGATCTCACGCCGAGTCTTGCCCTCCCGAGTGCGGCGTTCGTAGTACGCCTGGGTGCGCGGGTCGTGGCGCAGCCGGGTGAATACGATGCGGTGCAGAGCCGTGTTCGCCTGCCGGTCGCCGCCGTGGTTGAGCCGGCGCGAGCTCCGGCCTCCTGAGGAGTACTCGATGGGGCTGACTCCGCACAGGGCGGCGAAAGACGCTTCGGTGCTCAGCCGCTCGGGGTTGTCGCCCCTGGTGATCAGGAGCGTGGCAGCGGAGTCTGGGCCGATACCCACTGGCGCGAGCAGCTGCGGGGCATGGCGTTCAACGAGCCCGGTCAGTCGCTGATTCAGCTCGTCGATCTGTCCGGTGAGCTGCTCGATGCGCTGAGCCAGCATGCTCAGCGTCATGCGAGTGGCCTCGGCTACAGGGTCCTCATCGCTCCCACCGGCCTCGCCCTCGCGCGGGCTGAGGTGTGCGCAGGTGCGGAACAGTGCGCGGTTGCCCAGGCCGGACAGCCGCTCCCGCAGGGCCGGGTCGGCTACGACCAGGACGGCCTTGAGCTGGCTGATCGCCTGGGTGCGCGCCTTGACCACGGAATCCTTGGCAATCTTGAACATCCGGGCACTCTGCACCGGACCGTCGCCGGTCTTCGCCCGGGCCCGGGCGCGACCGCTGAGCACGGCCCGCGCACCGGCCTGTGCGTCGAGCGGGTCCGACTTCCCGAGCAGTCGACGAGCCGAGCGGTCGGGCCGGTTCACCTCGAACACCACGACCTGCTGCGCCAGCAGGTAGCGCGACAGGCCCGCACCGAAGGTACCGGTGCCCTCCACCCCGGCCCGGCGCACCGTACCTAACTTGCGAGCCCAGGCGAGCAGCCGACGGTAGCCGACCGCCGTAGCCGGAAAGGACTTGATGCCCAAGGTCTGGCCCAGCGAGCAGACCACTGGGGCGACATGAACTTCTCCGTGCGTGTCCACACCCAGGACGACCTCGCCCCCGGCGGGCGGGCCTGTGCTGGTTGGAAGAGGTGCTGCGCTGTCTGATCGTCATGGTGGTCTGCCTCCCGCGTGGTGATGTGCTGGGTGGCCGGCACCTGCCGGTCGGGCGGTCTGAACCGTAATGGCGCCTGAAAGACGGCAAGGCCCCTATTGGGACACGCCCTGTGGCTCGGTGACAGCAAGCACCATCCACAACGGCAGTCGACATGCCCGTGACAAGACACTTCGGTCAAAAAAGTCATGAGTCAGACCCCGTCCGGAACAGTGCTACGCAACCGTCCCACTGCCCTCGGCGCCACCGCATGCCCCGACCGCTCCCGGGAGACTTCGTCCGAACCGGCACCGAACCTGCTCTGGACGGGACAACGATGAGTTGACTCTCCATCCGCCCGTGACCGGAATAGACGGACTGCCCAGTGGCCCGCCCCTACCAGCTGCCCCTCGCAGACTTCCTCCCGCTCCTCCACCAGGTGGTCGGTCCCGGCCGCCGGCGTGTGAGCACCGGCGGCTTGCCCCTACTCAATGTGCGGCGGCATCACACCGCGGGCTCCTACCCCCAGCGGAACATTCTCCCCACAGGCGAATAGCCCGGAGCTAGCCACTTTCTGGGGCTGGCGCACCACGCCGGCGAAATTGACGGACAGGGCGACCACGACCGGGCCCTTGGGAAATGCCGCAGCGAGTGCCTGGGAGAACTTTGGCGACTCAACACGGTGGAACCCTCTTCTACGACGAGGATACGAGCGACCACAATCCGCCAACGTTCGCGCCAGCCCCCTCTCCAGTGACCGTGCTGCTCACAGCGCGTGAAGCGTCCTGGACCACCAGAATCCACCGCAACGGCCCGTCGGCCGAACTGGTCCAAGACGAAAAGCTGCAGCACAACGGCTTCCTCCCTCCAGTCGGCCACTCGCTGACGCGCCGTACTGACGCACTTGGCGAGATCCGGCCGCGCGACCGCGACAACCGCCCATGATCCGCCCGGAGTTGGCAGTGGCCATTGGTACACACAGTTTCAGGGCCGCGGGGTGCGGCCCGTGATCACGGGAGGGGAACCCGATGTGTCGAAGCCGCCCGCCGACTTTCACCACGTTCGCGCCCACATCCGTCGCAATCCGGGCCCGCGCGGCGCGCCGGATGTCCGGCTGGCTGACGGTCGGGCTCATCCCCCGCCTTGTGGGTCAAGTTCTTCGGACTCGGGGACACTTCCGCCAGTGCCCCGCCTGGCGAGATCGCGGCGAGGTCTGGGTCCCGTCGCAGGGTTCTACGGGCACGGCTTGGGGACCAGTTGGGGACCACACGGTGTGCGCGATGGTGCACGACGGAGCCTGCGATGCACATTATCCGCCCCGACCAAGTCTGCTATATCCATAAAATACCCTTGACCCCTACTCCTGGGGGTCAAGGGGTCGCAGGTTCAAATCCTGTCGTCCCGACCAACGCTTCACGCTGGTCGAAGGCCGTATCCGCAGAAGCGAGAAGACGGCCTTCAGCGTTCTCCGGGACAGGGTGGTCACAACGCGATCACCCTCCATCCGCGACCGCGAGCTCGGCATCTCAGTCGAAGACGGCCGCCACACGACCCGATCGGAACTCCACCCTGACCGGCCAGGATCAAGAGAGCCGTTCACGAGCAAGCCGGGCTCCGATCCTGCCCCTGGACGAGGCGGTAGACCTCTCGCGCCACATACCGCTTCAGACGAACCGTCGTCTCAGCCGGGGCCCGCCGTCGTGGGAGCAGCGGGTCGGGGAGCACGTCGCCGGTCCAGCACCTGGGGCGGTGCGTCGGCGATCCACTCGCCCACTGCCAGCAACGAGGTCGCCCCGGCTCCTCGGCATCCGCCAGCCAACGCATCGTCGCAATCTGTGCGTCAATCGACTACGCAAGGAGGCCGCCGTCACCGGACGCGAGTCCTGCCCCCGGACCTCAACCTGCCGCGCAGCCCAGCCCTCGTCATCGGCCTCGAAAGACAGCCACAGATCCTCGTCCGCGTGGTAAGTGCGGAACCACATTGTCATACCGCAATCCTGATCCACGACCCTGACCAAAGAGATAGGGCCCCCGGAGGGCGCCACGCGGCTCGACGCCTTCGCCGCCGTGCAGGCCGACAGCCCTGTTCCTGCATGGACCACATCAAGGTGGACACGCCCTTCACCAGCCGGCCGGGGCATTACAGGCATCCGCGAACACTCCGATAGCCCTGGTGCAATACATAACCTTCGAAACGGCCGAGGGCCGATGCACCTGCCTCGTACGTTCAGCATCTGGCGGCTGACACTCCGCATCGCGCGAGCCCGAACCCCGGTGGCGGCATCGCCGCCGACCATGCGCTGCCCCGGGCGCAGCCGATATTTCTCTGCCCCTGTGCAAGATATTCATCTGAGAGTCCCCCCGGGCACCTCAGAACGAGTGCATCGATCTCACGAGGAAGGTTCTTGCGGGAATTATCATGAACTCCCTACAGGGCAGATATGCGCGGGCCAGATTCACTCTGACCCGCGCATCATCCAACGCGCAACTAGCCCGACGCGCGGAAATTGCAGCGATTTGAAGGGCGGAAGGACGATCAGGCTCGATCCCTGATCAATAGCTCTGCTTCATCTTCGCGCCTTGCGAGACGACCCGCCTCTCTCACCTCGCCAGTCGTCATATGTTGCGCAAGTTCGTGGGCTGGGTGAATGCCATCCGCGTTTCCTCGATCCAGCATACCTAGGAACCAGCGGATAGCTCGCACCTTGTCTACCTCGGTGCCCACGCCATCACGGAACCAGCAGGCCGCAACGAACATTGCAGGAGCGTGCCCCTCTTCGGCGGCTTCGAGATAATAGGAAAGCGCCTCAGCGTCGAGATCTCGGTCCGATAGTTCATCACCCAGAAGCGCACATGCCTCCGGAATTCCCCCGTCCGCCGCCACACGCAAGAGACGCAAGTATTCCACGTCGTTACGCTCGACTCCGATACCGTTATGGAAATTGACGGCAAGGTTGTATGCAGAGTACAGGTCGCCGTCTCGGAGTGCGCTTTCAAAGTGGAGATTGGCGCGCATTGGATCCCTCTGCACTCCTATGCCGTTCAGGAGCATGAACCCGAGTCCTCTTTTACCTTCCGGAACTCCTGATTCGGCTGCGTCCTTGAAGAGCGCGAACGATCGGTCCACATCGATCGACAAATCCAGCATGATCCCAGCCAGCAGAGCCTTGGCATCTGCATTTTGCGCCGCTACCAGAGCCTCAAGCTGAGGCATCAGGTCGCCAATACACTGCTTCGCCCGACCCTCTCCCCTCCGCATCGCATGTACGAACCAGTTACCAGCAGCAACAATATCGCCCTCGCGTACGGAAGATTCCCCGCGAGACAATAGCGAAGCACCTGGAACCCCTCTTGGATACTTTCGCCATTCAGGGGCAAACTTGCTCAATTCAGAACCCCCAACATCCAGACTCTTCAAGGTAACTCCCAGAGCCTACACCATCCCCTGCTTGGAGAGGTCGGGACTGGGCCATCAGGGCTCAAAAGGGAAACCCCATGCCGGATTCCTCCGGCATGGGGTCAGATCTACCACCAACCGGGATGATCGACTGCTTCCCAGGTTCCGTCAGGCTTGAACACGTTGATCACATCTGGATCAGTGACGCTCAATTCATGACCCAATTGCTTTGCTCGTTCCTGGAACCAGCCGATGCAGTTGTCACACATCACTCGGGACACGGATATGCTGTCTGTGGAATTCAGGGTAGAAACTTGCCGCTCGGCATGCGACAGATAATACGCCCCTGGACCAGCACTGTTATCCATGAAAGCGTTGGGGGTTCGAAGATGGTTCGGCATTGCGTTCAGGACTTGTTCCGGTGTAGCTCGGGAAAATCCCGTCGGCACGTCAGTCGAATATCCACTCACAGCTACAGAGTTCCCGGCCCTCGCTGCTGTCTTCTTAGCCTCGTGCGTCGGCAAGCTCGCATGCTCAGGCGACGGCGCTGCACGTAGTGCCGCTGAGGTTGGGCAGGTGTTGTGCACAAGCACCGGACTGCTGCCCGCCAGCACGTAATAGGTGTGGAGTTCGGCGACGGTGAGGTTGTGCATGTCGGCCGCGCCAGTGACCTTGTGGATCGCAATAAGGGTGACGTGCTGGCCCTTGTCGGTGGTCAGTGCGTGACCGGCCTTGAGCTTGCCTGCTGGGACCCAGTTTTCATCGGTGGCGTCCCAGAAAGGGTGCTCGGAAGTCGTGTGGAGGGTAGCGGCCTTGCCGTTGTCTCCTCGGACGCTGATGTCGATGAGGTCATAGTCGTGATTGACGAACTTGGCCGTGACCTGGCGTGGCCCCTTGTCCTTGCCGGTGGCGGGGTCAGCAGCCTCGACCTTCTCGCCGACCTTGATCTTTCCGATGGGCTTGGTCTTGCCCTGGTCCATCAGGACGAGGGTTTCCGGGGTGAAGCTGCACTTTCCGGCTCCGCTGCCCGCCTCGACGGGGGCCTCGGGTGCGGGTTCCGGGCTGTCGTGGGTGCCGCTGCTTGGCTTGCTCGGTTTGCTGGTGTCGGCAGGCTTGCCAGCGTCGGGCTTGGCCGGGGGCTTGCCCGCGCCCGGGTCGTCGCGGAGCATCCGCGAAGCGGTGCCTCCGGCTTCGCCGACCTCCGCACCTGCCGCGACGGCCGCCTTCGTCGCCTTGTACTCCTTGGCGAGCTTGTATACGCCATAACCGTCCGCGGCGACCTGTGCGACAGCTCCGGTGATTTCGCCGGCTACGTATGAGGTCGACGTGGTGTCGACGCCGAAGAGGTCTGCGAGCGGGTGGCCGTCTGATTGCCAGGAGTTGTGCGGCAGTTCCAGACCCAGCATGCCGGGCGGACCATCCCACCCGGTCCACTCGTTGAAGAGCTCGTTCTCGCCGTTCCAGATGCTGGAGATGGAGTTGCCGAAGTATCCGAGGCCGTTGACGCCCCACTCCCACGGCGTGCCGACAACCGAGTCCCCCACACCCGTGAAGAAGTTACCGACGCTGCTCCACGAGGGATGCCACCACAGGCCGTTGGGGTCGGAGCCGTTCACGGGATCGTCGCCCGCGTAGGTATACCCGCCCATCTGGTTGGGATCGCCGGCTTCGAAGACGGGGTCGACGCTGAGGAACCGTCCGAGGACGGGGTCGTAGTTGCGGGCGCCCAGGAGGTTCAGACCGCTGGTCGTGTCGACGGGCTTGCCCAGGTAGCCGCGGTTGTCGATCCAGCTGGCGGGGGTGGTGCCGCGCGGCGCCCCGTAGGGATCGTAGGCGCGCCGGGTGACGGCGAGGCTGGAGGCGTCGACCTGGAGCTGGGCGGTCTTTTGAGGGTTGGTGGGCTGGTAGGTCAGCGTTCCGGCGGAGGAGCGGGTGATGCGGGTGCCGTCAGGGCTGGTGTAGTAGCGCAGGCCCGCGACCTTGTCGGTGGCCTTGGTGAGGGTGAGCTGCTCGGCGCCGCCGAAGAGGTAGAGGACGTTGGAGTCCGCGCCCTTTTGGACGAGCAGGTTCCCGTCGGCGTCGTAGACGTAGTTCGAGGTCTGGGTTCCGCCGCCCGCCTTGGGCGTAGTGACGGTGTCGGTGCGGCCTTCGCTGTTGTAGGTGAGGGTCTGGGTGGTGGCTGCGGCGCTGCCGGACTTGGTGTCGCGGCTGGTGGTGTTGCCCGCCGCGTCGTAGTGCGGGGTGAGCGTGGTGGGGCCGCTCGGGCCGGTCGTCGTGATGCTGGTAGCGGTGTTGGGGCGGGCGGCCTGCGTGGTGCCGCTGCCGGGGTAGGCGCTGGTCTGGACGGTGTTCTTGAGCGCGTTGCCGGTGGTGTCGTGTTTGACCTGCTGGGTGCGGTCGCCGAGCAGGTTATAGGTGAAGGACTGCCAGTACGGGGCCGGGCCGCCCAGGGTCGCGGCGGATGGTGTCGCGGTGTTGCACTGTGCGAGCTGGCCGGTGGCCGGGGCGGTGGTGCCCTTGGTGTCGGTCCAGGCTTCGGCGAGCCGGTTCAGCCCGTCGTAGGCGAAGCACTGGGTGTCGATGCCGGTGGTGGTACCGCCGGAGGACTGGACGTCGTTGGCGGCGGTGAGGTTGCCGGCCTGGTCGTAGCCGTAGGTGGTGGCGTCGATCGGGTTGGTGCTGTTGGTCTGCAGGCTGACCGTGTTGGTGGCCAGGCGGCCGGTGGCCTGGTCGTAGGTCTGCGCGGTGCGCAGTTGCTTGCCGTACAGGCCGTAGGTGGACTGGATCACCTGCCCCAGCGGCGTATACAGCGTGATGTCGAGGTAGGGCGCCAGGTCGGAGCCGGTTTCGACGAGGCCGCCCTGGAGGTTGTAGCCGTAGCCCACGGTCTCGGCGGGCAGTCCGCCGTCCGCGGCGTAGGCCGTGGACTGCAGCAGGCCGACGCGCGGGGTGTAGGCGGCGCTGGTGCTGTAGGTGCCGGCGAGTTTGCCTTCGGCCGCCGGGATGACGGTGGTGGTTCCGGTGGGCTGGTAGGCGGTGTTGTAGCCGTTGACCTTCTTGGTGTAGGCGTTGCCGTTGGCGCCGCCGACGTAGCGGGTCGAGGAGGTCGGGTAGCCCTTGGCAAGGGTGTCGTAGGTCCAGGCAGCGAGTTGCTTGGCCGGCTCGGTTGTGCTGGTTCCGTCGTACAGGCCGGTCTTGCGGCCGAGTCCGTCGTAGGCGTAGGAGAGGGTCTGCCCGCGGCTGTCGGTGCTCTGGGCGAGTCGGCCCTGCTGGTCGTAGCTGTAGCTGCTGGGGCCGGCATCGGGGTCGGTCTGGCCGGTTTTCCGTCCCAGCAGGTCGTAGGTGTAGGACCAGGTGTTGCCCAGGGTGTCGCGGATCGACTCGGTCTGGCCTGCCGCCGTGTAGGTGTAACTGGTCGTCACATCCGCGGCCGCGGCCTTGCCCTGGGTGCCCGAGTTCCACACGCTCTTGCCCGCGGCGTTGTAGATCTGGAAGCCGGCGTCACCGCGGACCATGGCGTACGCGCCGGTCGTGCCGGCGGTGGCGCTGCCGGAGTTCCACAGCACGGTGCCGGTGGTGCTGGTGACGACCAGGCTGCCGTCGGTACGGACGGTGGCACTGGCGCCCGGGTTTCCGGCGGTGTTCGACTGCCACAGGGTCTGACCGCTGGTGATGCCGGTCAGGACCAGGTTGCCGTCGGGCTGCATAGTCAGGCGGACACTGTTGGAGGCGACCTGACTGCCCGAGGCGATCACGGTCCCGGTCGGCAGCTTGCGGTCGGGAGCAGTGTCCTTGAGACGGGTGGCGGTCTTCTGGCCTTGTGCGTTGGTGTAGGTGACGCTCGGCTGACCGCCACCCGGAGGGGTGGTCTCGGTCCGGTCGGCGCCCGGGTAGGCGGTGGTGGACTCCCAGAGTTTGACGGCCCTGGACCACTGCTGGGTGGCGACCGCGCGACCCTGTCCGTCGTAGACGGTACGGGTCTGGGACGGGACCGTGTTCTCCCTCTCCACCCACATTGTGGTGGAGGGCGCGGTGGTGGGATCGGAGTAGGCGGCGATGCTGGAGACGGTCCAGCCGTGGCTGTCGTAACCAGTGGAGGAGATCAACCGCCCCGCGGAGTTGTCGGCGGTGGTCGTCTGCTGCTGGCGAGCGCGCAGTAGTCCGTCGTAGATCGAGACGGCCATGCTGTATGTCTCGTCCTCGCGCAGGGTCTGCGTGGTGACGGTATTCGGGTCGGGGCTGTCGCCGCTGCCGTGGACGGCATAGGTGAACTTGCGGTCCGCGCTCTGCGTCGCCCTGTCCCGCCCCGGCATCCACACCTGCGTGCGGCGGCCCAGCGCGTCGTAGGTCATCTCGGTGACACGGTTGTTCGCATCAACGGACTGGGTGGTCAGGCCGCGCCCCGGGTCGACGGTGACGGTGGTGGTCCAGCCGAAGGGCTGCGGGTAGGTCGTGGTGACCTTGGTCGGCAGGATGCCAGTGCTTGGGGAATACGCAGTGGTGGTGGCCTGTGACGTGGTGTCCAGTGTCTTGGTCACGCGTCCGTAGTCGTCGTACGTGACGGCTGCGAGGGTCTGGTAGACCGGGTCGCCACCGGAGTCGTACTTCGTCACCGTCTGGGTTGCGGTGAGGTAGCCGAGCGAGTGGGACTTGTTGTCCGAGGCCCAGGATTGGCCGAGCTTGCCGTACGTGCCGGGGGTGGAGACGGTGCCGTCGCCGTCGTAGAAGAGCCTCTTGTGGCTCAGGGTGGTCTTGCTGTCCGGCGTGGTGTCGCAGCCTCCCACCAGCTCGAGTGTCTCGCTGGGGTAAGTGAGCATCATCGGGTTGTCCGACGGGGCGTCGGCGTAGCTGGTGATGGTGCAACGTTCCTGCTTGGAATCGGAGACATCACCCTTGTCGTCGACCTGCCGTACACGCCCGTGGCTGTCGTACTCCGTGATCCCCTTTTTGGTGCGCCAGCTGCCGTCAGCGAGGAGCTCCATGGTGCGGTTGGTGGTGGAGGTGGTGCGGCGCGCGGCGAGGTCTGGCAGCGTCGACAGGGTGTCCGGTGCGGGGTCCTTGGATGTCCAGGCCGTGCGGGAGGTGCTCGCGGTGGTCGTCGCGGTGAGCGGGCCGTTGAGTGTCTTACTGACGGGGATGCCGCTGGCGTTGCTGTAGACGGCGGTTTCGAGGGTGGCGCCGGCCAGCCAGTTGCTGTCGGTTACCGCCGTGTCGTCGACGGAGTTCTTGATGGAGACGGACCGCTTGCTGCCGTCCTTCTTGTAGTCGCCGTCCATTCCCTGCAGATAGGTGGAGACGGACTTGGTGATCGGGTCCGGTGCGGTGCCGGTGGTGGTGGTGACGGTGCGGTAGCCGCGGAAGTCGCTCCAGTCGCGGTACTGGTCGTCGGTGAGGTCGGAGTCGTCACGATGCCAGGCCGCGCCGCCGCCGTAGGCGTAGTTGGTGACCTTCGGCGCAGAGTTGGCCTTGGTCAGGTCGCTGTCCGTGACCTGAATGACCAGGGTCTTGTGGAACCAGTCGTCGATCGGGGTAATGGCCCCTGCCGGGTTCCAGTGCACGGGATAGCAGGCCATGGTGTTGCTGTCTGCGGAGGACGGCATGGTGTGGTTGACCCGCGAGCACTCCGGATTGCGGTAAGTGACCGCAACGGACTCGCCGCTCTCGGTACGGATGCTGGAGATCCGCGGGTGGTACAGCGGCGGGGCACCGGGGTCGAGGCCGTCGACCCGGTTGTCCATCTCGATGCCGGTGAACGTGACGGGATCCAGAGTGATCGGGCCGCTGCCGCCCGCGCTGGTGTCCAACCCGGTGTGCTGGATGGAGGAGAGCCACATGACCGACTGCAGCTTTCCGGCGTTCTTCGGGTCGGTGGTCTTGCCGGTGACGGGGTCGATCACCCCGCCCGCGTCAGAGAAGACGTGAGTGAGGTTGTAGGAGTCGACGTCCTGGAAGCCGCTGCCGGTCTTGACCTGGGTGGTGATCTTCTTCAGCCGGTAGGTCGACCAGAAGGTCGGCGAGCCGAGCTTGCAGACGTCCGTGGCGTCCTCGTCGTCGCTGTGCGTCTTGTACGTCGAGGGGCAGTTCGTGTCGTAGGGCACGTCCGGCCAGTTGGTGGCCGTGTCCTTCTTGAGGTTGTCGTACGTGCAGACGCTGTCGGAGGTGGTGCAGCGCTGTGCGGTGGTGAAGTTGATCCGCGCCGCGGGTTCCTTGCCCGCGATGGCGTCGGCGAGCTTGTAGCCGTAGGAGATGCGGGTGAGGTATCCGCCGCGGGTGTACTGGGTGAGCGTGCCGCCCTTGTCGTCTTTAGCGACCTGGCCGTAGCCCATGTTGTAGTAGTTGGACTCGGTGGCGTATTCGTAGCGCTGGGCGTTGCCGTGCGGGTCGACGACGAAGTCCAGGTTGAAGCGGTAGCCGACCGGCTTGGCGCACTGGGAGTCGTCGCCCTTGTCCGAGTCGTAGCATGGGTCGCCCGACTTGGGGTGGTAGACCGGCACGCCCCAGGCGCTGTTGGTCGCGGCGTCCGAGGTGGTGCCGGGGGCGTGGTTGAGGCCCAGGTAGTAGGCGGTGCCGTCGGTCGTGCTGACCTTGAAGTACTCGCCGTCCCACAGCCCGTTGCCCGCGCCGGTCAGCCGCTCGATCTTCGTGCCGTCGTCCGACGACAGGTGGTAGACGCCGTCCTTGTCCCGCACCAGCTGGCCCGTGTGGGAGCCCAGCGAGAGGGTGGCGTTGTAGCCAGCCCAGCACTCGTCGCCGGAGTCCTTGATCCCGTCGTATCGGCACGGCTTGTACGAACGCTCCAGGAAGCCAGGACTGTAGGACCAGCCGTCGCCGATCCACGAGGACTGCGAGTTGCGCGCGGAGGTCTCGCCGTCGATGGACTGGGAGTTGTACGACAGCGCCACCGACGGGCTGCCACCGCCCAGAGCAGGCGGAGTGGCGACCGGGTAGCTGTAGGTGAACGCTCCCGACGCGGACTGTGCCCAGGATCCCGAGGCCGAGAGCGAGGTCGCCGTGTAGTCGCCCTGCGAGCCGCCGGCACCGGCGACCGCCGCGACCGCCAGCGATGCGGGGGCCGCTGCGGGGCCGACGATCCCGGACGCCTTCGGCTTGAGGGTACTCACCAGATTGCCGGCCGGCAGAGTCACCGATGCGGTGAGCTTCTGCGCCGAAGCGTCGTTGGTGGTGGCCAGCGGGGTCTGAACCTGGCAGGCCGACACCTTGGGAGTGGTGAGAGCGCATCCCGGCATCGTGACCAGATGCAGGCGTGAACCCCAACCACCGCCATACGCCTGAGCGATCGCACTGTAGTCGAGCCCGACTTGGACCTGACCGGCGTCACTCCTTCCATCCGAACGCGCAAGGCCCACCAGCAGTCCGTCGATGTGCGCGGCTTGCGCCGCGTGCCGGTCGACCGTCTTGACAGTGACCGATGACGGTGGCGTTGCGGGTTGCGCCGCCATCCCGTTGCCGTGTGCCTTGGGAGCGCCATGGGCAGGGGCCGACCCAACCCATACCGGGGAGGTCCCGGCCCGCTTCGGTGGGATCGCTGCAGCGGCAGCCATCCCCTGGGTCTTCGGACTGCCCGGCGGAGCAAGGTCTACCGTATCGGTGCTCGCCGCAGGCCACTTCGGGGCCTGCGGGGTGTAGGCACGTAAGGCATGAGCGCCCTTGGGTGTACCGGCCCGAGGTGCTCCCTTGGCCGTGCCGACCGGATGTCCGTCCACGACGGGCTGAGCAGGCAGTTCACCGTCCGCCCATATCTTGCCTTTGTAGTGATAACCCCCCACGCCATCGGCTGATGCCAGCGGTACGACCAGCGACAGCGCGGCAAGTACGGCTGTGGCCACAGTGGCGCGGCGCGCTGCGCCTCTCGTCCGTAATCCGGAAAAAGGGCGTGCTGAAGAACGCACTCTCAAAGTCCCCACCCCAAGTGCGTGACCGTAAAGGTCCCCGTTATAGACAGAGCGGTTGCCCAGCCCTGCGAGAATCACAGAACCGTATTGCTACAGGCGTGCGATTCGCAATAGCCTGCCTCGGCAGCCCCACCGGGCGACCCTCGCAGCTTTTCTCACTCTTTACCAAAGCATCACGCGAGGCATGCCAAGCCCCAGAGGCGTCGTGCTACAGGGGAAACTACTCAATCCGACACAGATGGTCCGGCGCGTGCACCGAGTCGCCATCTCAGCAGGCATTTCTTCACGCAATCCCATGGGGGGAACACCACATGCGAAGGCATCACCGTCCAGCGCCGACACTTCGGCGGCTTGGACAACATTTGACTCTCCTGTCAGCTGCGTTAGGGCTGACCATCTCGCTTTCTGGCCAAGCCATGGCAGATATCACGCCACCGGAAGATTCGACTCAGCCCACGTCGAACAATCCCACCCTGACAGCGCTCCATCAGGCCCAGGCAGACGGAAAGCCCGTGGCAATCGACGGGCAGACGACGCAAACCAGCCAGACTTTCGCCAATCCCGATGGCACGATAACGACCACAACGAACCTGAAACCGGTTCGGGTGGAGAAGAAGGGTGCCTGGAAGGCGATTGACGCCACGCTGGCGAGAAATAGCGACGGGTCCTACAGCCCCGCCGCCACGCCGGGTGGAGTCGCCTTGTCCGGGGGAGGCACAAATCCGCTGGCCGTCTTGACCGACGGCAGCGAGCGCCGCCTCGCCATCTCCTTCCCCCACGAGCTTCCCGCCCCCACCGTGAAGGGCAACACCGCGCTCTACGCGAGCGTCCTCCCCGGGGTGGACCTGCAAGCCAGTGTCAGCGACCAAGGCGCGTTCAGCGAGGTCCTGATCGTCCACGACGCGAGCGCGGCGGCCAACCCCGAGCTGAAGAGCCTGCGCCTGGCCACCAGCACCGACGGGCTGACGCTCAGCACCGATACAGCGGGCCGCCTCGCCGCCAAAGCCTCTGACGGAAGCCTCGTCTACACCAGCGCCGCGCCACTGATGTGGGACTCCTCCACCGGCCAGCAGCCGACAGCCTCTTCATCGAAGTCCCTTGCCCGCCCCACGACAGCCGGCCCCCGCGGAGAGGCCGCTGACGACTCCTCGCAGACCTCTACAATCAGCGGTCCCGGAACCGGAGCCAAGGTCCAGCAGGTCGGCATGACTGCGGAAGGCGGCTCTCTGACCCTTACCCCCGACGCGAACCTGCTCACCGGGTTCGCCACCACCTACCCGGTCTACATCGATCCGACGTTCAGCAGCCCGCTCACCGGCCAGACCGGCCACTTCACCGTGGCCCAGGAGGGCTGCCCCAGCCCTGGCAACCCCAACCCTGCGTACGACAAGGAGCAGGACAACGGCCAGGGGGTCGGCTACCAGCACTATTCCTCCCGCTGCTACGGCATGCAGGAGGCGTACTACGAGATCAACACCCGCAACCTCTACAAGAGCATGGTGATCTCCAAGTCCACCCTGACGCTGGCGGAAACCTACGGCGCGGACGCGGGCTGCGACAACACCTGGCCGGTCACGCTGAAGGAGACCGGAAGGATCAGCGACAGCACCTCGTGGGACAACAAACCCAAGGTGCTGGCCACAATCAAGACGCAGGACGTCAAGAGCGCCTGGCCCGACTGCGGAACGCGGTATGTCAGTTTCGACGTCACCAGCCGCATCAGGGCTATTGCCGCGAACGAGACCGAGACTTGGACATTCGGCCTGTACGGCGACGACGACAAGTCGTCGACGAACTACGGCTACATGCGATTCAGCGCCAACCCGTACATCACCACGGTCTTCGACCTCCACCCGGCGGTCGACTACCCCAGCACCACGCCGGACTCGATGAACCCGGGCGGGGCCGCCTGCAACAACGGCACACCCGGCTGGATCGGCGCGACCACCCTGACCGGCGGCAACAGCAACATCACGCTCAATGCCAAGGTCGCCACGTACATGAGCGGCGTCAACCTCAAGGCCGTCTTCAGCGTCTGGGACAACCGGAAGGACAACGGCAAGGGCGTCGGCAGCACGGTGTCCACGCCGAGCAGTCCGTACGTGGCCTCTGGGACGACGGTGCACACCAATATCGGCACTGCGGTGCAGGATGGGCACGCCTACGGGTGGGAGGTCCATGCCACCGACGGCACCCTCGACAGCCCCTTACTGACGTCATGCCATTTCAACGTGGACCTCACCCCGCCCACGCCGGCGGCCTTCGGTGACTCGGCCGCCTATCCGCCACTCGGCAGCGACCGCACCCCCACCGCGCACGCCGGTGACACCGGCATCACCATTCCGGTCACCAGTACCGACCCCACGCCGAGCGGCTGCGAACTCGCCCCGTGCGTCAAGAGCGGGATCCGCCGCTTCGAGTACTCCCTCGACACCACCATCCCGGCCACCGGGGCCAAGTCCGTTTCCGCCACGCCCGACAGCGGCGGCACCGCGAAGGTGAACATCCCGATCAACCTCACCGCGCAGCAGTGGGGCACCCACACCCTGTACGTGCAGGCAGTGGACGGCGCCGGCAACGCCCGCCCCGTCGGCTACCGCTTCTTCGCCCCCTGGAATCCGGCGACCAAGGTCACCGCGGGTGACGTGACCGGGGACGGCATCCCCGACCTCCTGACCCCGGACAAGAGCGGCAGCCTGCTTCTCGTGCCCGGCAACACCGACCCTGCCGCGACCCCAGTGACCGCCTCCACCGCGTCCCAAAGCCCCAACGGCACCAGCTGGGACAACTACCTCGTCGCGCACCGCGGCAGCCTCAGCCAGTCCGGCGTGGACGACCTGTTCGCGTACAACAAGAGCACCCACAACCTGTACGCCTACAGCAACGACGCCAACCGCAACGGCACACCCGGCCACTTCACCAACACCAGCGGCATCGTCCCCATCCCCGACAAGCCCGACTGCAACACCAGATCTTCCTGTGACGGATACGCCCCCACCTGGTCGTCCGTCACCCAGCTCCTCGCCCCGGGCAGCTTCGCCAACACCCGCGGTCTCGCCGACCTGATCACGATCGAGAACAAAAAGCTCTGGTACTACCCCGGGACCGACACCGGCGGACTCCACCTCGGCAAGGGCATGCTCCTGGGAACCGGCGACTGGTCCCACACGACGCTCATCGCCCCCGGCACCGTCGGCGGCACCCCGACGCTGTGGGCCCGCGACGATGCCACCGGCGTCCTCTACTCGTACGACCTGCGGTTCGATGCCAACGGCATGCCCGCCACCCTGGCCGCGCCGGCCAGTCACGCCCTCGTCTCCGGGGTGACGGCCTCCGGTGGCGGCAGCCTGTGCCTGGATGTCGACCACGGCTCCACCACCAACGGCACCAAGATCCAGATCTGGGGGTGCAACAACGGCTCGGCCCAGCAGTGGGCCCTCGGCAGCGACAACACCGTACGCAATTTCGGCAAGTGCCTGGACGCCAAGGGCGGCGGCACCGCCAACTGGACTCCCGTCCAGCTCTACACCTGCAACGGCTCAGGTGCCCAGCAGTGGAAGCCCGGCCCGGGCGGCTCACTCGTCAACCCGGCCTCCGGACGCTGCCTGGCCGACCCGGCGTCCAGTACGACGCCCGGCACGCAGGTCATCCTCGCGGACTGCACGACCATCGCCGACCAGGTCTGGTCCGGCACCGCCAGCAGCCCGCTCCCGGCCACGGCCACACTGCTTGCTCCGTACCTCGACAAGGCGACCTACCCCCTGGTCTCCTCGCCCGGCGATGTGAACAGCCAGGGCGGCAACCCGGACACCAACCCGGACCTCTACGTCACGACCAATCGCGACGAGATCACCGAATACTCCGGCAAGCCGCCCGCCAGCGGCATCGCTCAGTTCAACGCGCCAGTCACCCTCGGCTACCTCCACAAGCGCACCGGCAGCGACGCCGAGGGCGACCTCAACGGCGACGGCATCCCGGACCTCACCGCCATCGACAAGGACGGACAGCTGCGCGTCTACCCCGGCACCGGCGATGGCGGCCAGGCCAGCGGCCCGCACCTGGGCGGCGGATGGGCCGGCAGTGACATCAGTCACCGCGGTGACTGGACCGGCGACGGCTACGAGGACCTCGTCGCGCATCTGCCCGGCGACGTGTCCCACCTGTGGCTCTACCGCGGCACTGGCTTCGACGGCTTCACCGCCCGCTACGCGCTGAACCGCCCCGCCGGGTCACCCTCGTCCGACTGGTCCAAGACCAACCAGGTGATCAGCGCCGGTGACCTGACCATGGACTCCCACCCAGACCTCCTCGCCATCGAAGACGACGCCCTCTACCTCTTCCCTGGCACCTTCGACGGCCAGCTCGGCGCACCCACGAAGATCGGCACTGCGGGCTGGAACGGCATGGAACTCCTCGCCCCCGGTGACGTCAACGGCGACGGCCTGGGCGACCTGTGGACCCGCAGGAAGTCCACCGGTGACATCTACCAATACCTCAACGACCCCCTCAACCCCGGCACGCCCCTTGGGTCCGGCGGCAACGCCCAGGACATCGGCTCCGGCGTAACCACCGCCGGCTACCCGTCCGTCGCCGCCGCCGGAGACGGCAACCAGGACGGCCACCCCGACCTCTGGGCCACCCTCACCTCCGACGACCACCTCCACTTCTTCGCCGGCACCGGCAGCAACAGCACCGGCTTCGCCCCCGGCACCGACGTCAGCGGAGCGGGCTGGACCACCACCATCAAGCAGATCGCCTAACCAACCCGGCGGCGTGCTATCCCCGTTTGCCCCTCCACCTCCGCGCAGGTGGAGGGGCAAACGGGCCGCTCGCATCAACGGGCGACCTGGGTGGGAGTGGAACCCTTGTGGTGCGGGCTGGTGTGCTGGCGCTACCGGTCGGGCACCGTCGAACTCATGTCGCCGCCTTCCGTTGCTGCTACCGCAGCCGGGGCGGCTTGCGTGACGGAGGCGGCGGGACGGCCGGAAGGATCTCCCACAGCGGGCGCGCCCCGCGGGCCCACCGCTCCAGCAGGCGCCGGTCGACCAGGTGCAGGCGCTGGCCTCGGGCGAAGTCCCGGGCTGGCTGGGAGATGCGGCCGTTGGTCACCATGACCACGACGTCGCCCCGGTGTACGGGCCGCCCGGTGCCGTTGAGGGTCTGCAGGTCCGGCGTGCCGACCGCCGCTCCGTCCAGCCCCTTTTTGCGGTGCTTGCACTGGATCACCCACAAGCGGCCCAGCGGGTCATGGCCCTTCACGTCGGCGCCGAGATCGCCCCGGCCGCCACAGCGCACCGCGTCAAGGGAGCCGTCCCGGGCGAGCAGGTCGCGGATCGCGTACTCGAAGGCGGTGTGGTGCATGGCGTCCAGCTGGCCGAGGGAGTAGACCAGCCCCTGCCTGCGCAGCTGGACGGCCCGCAGCCGGTCAACCCGCTGGTAGATCCAGCCCACGACCGCGGCCAGTGCCAGTGCGCCGATCACGAGCAGGACCCACCAGTGAGCCCACGCCCACTGGGCCGCCTTGACGAGCAACAGCCCGACCAGGACCAGGACGCCAAAGGCGACGAGCAGAGCATCGTCCCCGCTGCTACGACGTCGGCGCCGGCTCACCGGGCCACTCCCGTGTACAGCACGTGTTGTACCCCCCTCGTGTTGTTCTCCCCGCTGTCCATGACAGCACCCGGCACTGACAGCCGCCGGTGCCCCACGATCACCGGCCGAAAATCGCTGGAGGACCAACAACAGGGCTGCACCGTAAGAGAGTTGGGGTCGATCGAATGTCAGTGGGTGCCGCTACCGTCGAATGCTGCGCCGAGGAACGCCCGGCCTCGGCCGAAGGTGCCGCATCACCCCCCTTCACTCGCGAGGACCTCACATGACCTACGTACGTCCCCACGTCCGCCAAGACGGCACCTACGTCAAAGGCCACTACCGCCGCACCCGCCCAACGGCCACCGCAGGCACGACGCCGCGCCGCACATCGGTGCCGCCTCCCCGCCCGGTCCACACCGGGCCCACCACCTACGTCCACCCCTACTACCGGACCGACGGCACCCGCGTGCGCGGGCACCACCGCTCCATAAGCCCGCGCGCCGTCGCCGCCGGAAGCAGCGCCGGGTTCCTCGTGTTTCTCCTTATCCTGTTGGCCCTCGCCAGCGGACCGGGCGGCAACAGCCCCAAGCCGACGGGCACGACGCCGCACTCCCCCTCCGCCCCGGCCCAGCACCGCTAACCCGCAGCGCAATCAGCCGGGCACGGGACCCGGCGTCATTCTCGCGGTCGGCCTTGGCTGCAGCACCGAACGGCACGGGGCCTCCGCCCGGCACTATGCGGCCCATACGTGATCACCGGTGGAGCCATGGCCAGCACCGAAGAGAGCGAAGTACGTTTTGCGTCAACTACCGATCGTTTTCGGAGAAGCACATTTGTCTGCACAGTTGCTCCGGTAATTTCCCAAGGCAGCTAAGTCGACGGCGGCGCAGGGGGACGCGTGAGCAACGAGGGCGACAGCGAGGGACAGCCGCAGCTGTTGGTCACTGTGATCGACGACGATCCGTTGAGGGCACGGAGCGACGCCCGTGAACTGCTGGCCGAAGTGTCTGAGGCCGATCCGGCGGCCTCTCTTCGCTTGCCTTCTGCCCGCCCCTCCATGGGCACTGACAAAGGCGGCGATGTCGTAGGCGTCGTGGGCCTGGTGCTGAGCGCCGGCTCGTTCGCGGCAGCCTGTGTTCAGGTGTGGCTGGCCAAAGTCCCGCAGCGCGCGATCATCGCGACGCGCCCCGATGGGGCCACGCTGCGGATCACGGGTCGCGAGGCCCGTGAGGACGAAGAACGCCTCGAACGGTTCTTGGCCGGCGGCCCTCTGCCGACGGATGGGGATGCGGCAAGCAGCACACCCAGCCCGAGCGGCACCTCCGCGGCGGGCTGACCGAGGGTGCGGAACAACGACCGATACGCCATGCTGATCGGCGTCTCGAACTATGACAGCGACGACTACCACGACCTTCCGGCGGTGCGCGCAGATCTGCACTACATGCAGGCAGTTCTGCAGAGCACAGAGATCGGGCAGTACAACGACTGCGATGTGGTGGCAGAACCGACGCGTGCCGAGATGCTGCACGCGATCGAGTCGTTTCTGGAGCAGCGCCAGCAGAGCGAGACCGCGCTGCTGTACTTCAGCGGGCACGGGGAGTTCTGCGAAGCCGACAACCAGCTGTACTTCCTCACTCGCGACAGCAACCTTACCGATCTGCCCCGCACCGCGGTGTCGGCGGAATTCCTCGAGCGGACCCTGCAATCCTGCCGGGCCGCATCCAAGATCGTGCTGCTCGACTGCTGCGCGAGCGGCTCGGTCGTCCAGGGCTGGCGAGCCAAGGGCCGGGACGACGTGCTGTCTGACGAGGAGGAGCACAGCACCCTGCTACGGCCCACCGGCGTCTACTTCATCACCGCCTCCGACGCCTTGCAGCCCGCCTCCGCCATGGCTCCCGCTGGTTCGACGCTCGGCACATCGCGGTTCACCGGCGAAATCGTCGAGGGGCTGCGCAACGGGCGGATCAAGGACAGCGGATGGATATCGCCGGACGACCTCTTCGAGTATCTGACCGCGCAGATGGTGCGCAAAGGTCTGCCGAAGGAGCAACGCCCGACCAAGTCCACCATCCGCGCCACCCACACGCTGGCCTTCGCCAGGTCCGTTGCGCGCCCGGTCCCTCTCCCCCCGCCGCTCGATGAGCCGGTTCCGCCGTCAACCGCACAGCTCAAGGCTCGCGAACGGGCCGCCGCCGACGCCGAGAACGCCAATGACTGGCAACGGCTGCTGCGTTACTACGCGCAGTGCCTGAGCGCCCAGGCGGCAGCAAGCATGCTGCCCGATCGCCGCAACGGGCGGAACTCGCAGTACTTCCTCGTGGCCGAAGGGCCCGAGACCATTCAGTCCGGTCTGAGCTCGGCGCTGCCTGCTCCGGCACGACTGCCCGGCGCACACACCTCGGGCAGCGGCACCGCGACGGGCGGGCCGGGACGGGATACAGAGCAGCACGAGTACTGGTACGGATATCCGGCCGTCACTCTCCCCTCCCGTGGCGAAGGTGGCCGGCGCACGGACGTAGGCATCGCGCCACTGCTCGTTCAGCAGATGGAACTGACCCCGGACGAGAGCGGGCGGCTGGTACTCCACCCGAGCGGGGTGCCCTGTCTGCACACCAAAGAGGTGACGGAGCTTCTCTCCGAGGACGAGGCCGCCCAGTTGCTCGCCCGCTGGCAGCCGACATGGCAGCACGGCAATGACGCGCAGATGCTCAAATCCGTACGGGAGTTGCTCGGCGCGTTGGGATTGCCGGAACTCGAACCGCTCGATCCCTCCGCTCTACGGGCGGACTCC
Source organism: Streptomyces sp. YS-3 (assembly GCF_045257485.1). Lineage (NCBI taxonomy): Bacteria > Bacillati > Actinomycetota > Actinomycetes > Kitasatosporales > Streptomycetaceae > Streptomyces > Streptomyces sp. YS-3. The sequence continues at coordinate 42,746 of NZ_JBJHPC010000001.1, forward strand.
GTGAACGAGGCCCTGCGCCCGGGGGCGCACAACGCCGCGGTGATCCTCGCTCCATCAAGCGTGGAGCGGTTCGCCACCGACGGTCTGGTGGAGAATCTCCTGGCCATCTCCACGCGCACGGACGAGATTCCCGGCACGGCTCTGGATGCCCTGCTCAATGGCGCAGCCCTTGCTCCACCAGGCGATCCGGTCCTCGTGATCTCCGCCGGACCGGCCAACGAGAGCCAGGAAGAGGTGGTCGTCTCAGCGATGACGCAGCCCCTGACCGTAGCCACCGGTCCACCCGGCACGGGAAAGAGCGAGGTCGTCACCTCGGTGGTGGCCACGTGCGTCGCGGCCGGCGAGTCGGTTCTCGTGGCGTCCACCAACAACGAGGCGGTCGATGTCGTCGCCCAGCGGTGTGATGACGTCGCTCCCGGACTCCTGATGCGTACCGGCAACGTCGGCGCCTTGGTGAAGGAGGCCGAGAAGCTGGAGCGGCTGCTGTCGGACGCACATCCTCAGCCCGGCCGCAGCTCGGCGACAGTGGCGGGTGAGCTGCGCAACCTCCGCGCTCGGGCCGCCGTTCTGCGCGACCGGGCCGGCCAGCAGGTCGAAGGCGAGGTGCGACTCACTGGGGTTCTGCAGCGGCGTGCGGAACTCGCCGAGACGATCGGACTTGCGCTGTCGCTCCTGTCACAGGTGTGGGCGACCGGCGACCATTCCGCGCTCGCCAGCTGGGAAGCACGGGCTCGCCGGGCCGCGGCGGCGACGGGCTGGTGGGGACGCTGGCGGCGCAAGCGCGCGATGAAGGCGTTCGTTTCGGCGGCCAGCCCGGAGATGAGGCCGCACCTGCCGACGTGGGCCTGCGAGCTGCCCGTTGCACCGGACGTCCTCGCCAAGCTGGCAGACGTGACGGACCTGGAGCGGCAGACGCGTGAGCTCACACCTGCCCAGCTCACCCACTGCGAGGAAGCCGTACGTGAGGGTCGCGCGGACTGTGCCGCGATACGGGCCGAACTGTCGACAGAGCTGTGCGCGGCATTGTCGGCGGAGGCGCTCAGCCGCGGGCGCTCTCTGCTGGACCAGCGTCTTCAGACTCTGCGGCAGCACAAAGGAACCCAGCGCAGCCAGCTGAACCTTCTGCGCCACCTGAAAGGGTGGGCGATCACCACGCACGCCGTTCGCCAGCTGAGGCCGGACGCGAAGCTCTTCGACCTGGTCGTCATCGATGAGGCTAGCCAGTGCTCCATCGCGGCGGTGCTGCCGCTGCTCTTTCGGGCCCGGCGGGCTTTGATCATTGGTGATCCGATGCAGCTGAGTCACATCCCCGGCATCTCACCGGAGCAGGAACGTCAGGCTCGCGCCAGGGCGGGGCTGAATGCGGCCTGGCTGGAGGACCGACGGCTCGCCTACCACATCTACTCCTCGTACCACGCCGCCGCACAGAACGGCGAGGCCGCCCTGCTCCTTGACGAGCACTACCGCTGCCATCCGGAGATAGCCGACGTCGTCAACGGCCACTGCTACTCCGGCGCCCTGGAAATCATGACGGACGTGCGCGGACAGGTGCCCGCCGTCGACCTCGTGGGCACTGGGGAAACCGCTCCCGTACTGGCCTGGGCAGACGTGCCCTCCAGCGAGTCGGCGCAGGGACCTGGCGGTAAGTCGTGGCACAACCCATCCGAGGCCGCCGCCGTGGCCGGCATCGTCAGAGAGCTGCTGCACCGCCTGCCAGGAACCGCAACCGTGGGCGTGGTCACCCCCTTCCGCGCGCAGAAGGATGCCCTGGAGCGCACGATCGGCAGCGACCGGGTGCGGGTGGGCACGGTTCATGCCTTTCAGGGCGGCCAGCGCGACGTCATGGTCCTCAGCCCTGTGGCGAGCGCCAACACACCTGCGAGGACGGCCCACTGGGTGGCGAGCCAGGTCAACCTCTGGAACGTCGCGATCACCCGCGCGAAGTCCCAGTTGATCACTGTGGGCAGCCATGGCTACTGGCAGCAGCAGACCGGTCTCCCGCACCTGCTGTCGTCCCGCTCGGTCCTGTGGAGCCGAGCACGAACTGTCGACGCCCACCAGGCTGCGGTACACGGGCCCAGCCCTCAGCAAGACCCGGGCCGCAGGAACCTTGTCGACACTGTGCAGCAGTTCCTCGCCTCGCGAGGTGTCGTGGAGCTGGAACGCGACGCCATGGTTGGTGGACAGCGGGTCGACCTGCTCTTCACCGCGTCCGAGGGCAACACCGCCGTACTGGTGGACACCGGGCCACTGCCCGGCCGTGATCCGGCACGGCACCTGCGCTTGATGCACCAGCGAGCCGACCTTTTCATCGGGCTGCCATCCGGCGGCAGAGGTGCGAAGGCCGGCAGTGTCGAACGAGTTCTCCGTGTCCCCGCGTGGCGCATCCTCGCGGGCCCGAACGTACTGGCGCCGCTGTTCGACTGAGTGTCCGGCCAGCCATGCACGGCTGGCTGGGCATCCGACCTGAGAAGGGGCAGTCGTGACAAGCACCATGAGTACCGAAGACGTCCTGCAGAACCTCCAGCGGCAGGTGACCGTACCAGTCCATTCCACGCGGGAACTGGTAGGAAAGGTCGAGGAAGCCGCCGGCGACAAGGAACGTGAGCGCCACGAGACGTTCCAGAAGCGACAGGAGGAGGGCAAGACCAAACCGGGAGACACCTACGAACCGCTGCGCCGCAAGCCAGGACTGCGTCCCCTCCCCAGCCACGAACTCGGCCTGACGGTACGGCTGACGTTCTGGGACATCCTGCACCACCTCGGCCGCGGCCTCGCACTCTCTCAGCGCGGCGCATCGCGTGGACTGGCCGAGCACTGGGGCAGCCTCAAGTACTGCCAAGCGCTCGTAGCAGACGCCGAAACCTATCTCAGGCTGTCCGACGAGGGCGAACGGATCGCCATGTACTACAAGGCGCTGCAATCCGAGGAGCTGGGACAAGCCTTCGCCCTGGCGGTAAGCGAGCAGATCCTCACCCGCCGCTATCCAGACCACAGCGTCTCCATCGTCCGCGCCGACACCGCGCTCCGCGCCGGCTGGACCTTGACCAGCCGGGACAAAGCGAAGACCAAGACCGTCGGCTACCACTACCGCCCGCAGTTCTTTGCCGAAGTCTGGAAACCAGGCGAATCCTCACGCGTCTTCCCGATCGCCTGCAAGGGCAACCACAGCGACCGGCAAAAGGCATACGAGCAACTCGCCTCCGCAGCAGTTCACGCGGACGGGGTGCACATCGGAGCCTGGAACGAAACTCCGGCCCTTGTGTTCAGCACGCAGATCCCCCTGAACGACCCCCTCACCGTCCACGCCCTGCACGCCGACGGCCCCGGCGGCTGGCTCCACATCCCGGACGGCACGCCCGCCGCGAACTTCAGTCTTCCGCTGAAGGACAAGAACCCCAATGTCGGCATCCTGAAACCAGGCGAGGGCAACGACCCCGACACCGTCGAGCCCGGATGCCAAGTAGGTCCCAATCCTGAGTACTACGAGTGGTTCCAGAGTGCCCTGGCCAGAGTCGGGGCCGCTGGACTCACGTCCTTCGCCGGTGACGGAGAGTCCACCGCCGCTCTGCTCAACACACGACAAGGCAGCGACTTCTTCCAAGGTTTCACGAACGCCGCCTCCGGCAGCGTCCAAGACGCGCGCTACACCCTGCTGGGCGAGACATACGAGGGTACGGACCACGTCTTCCGACTCAACGGCGAAAGAGTCCAGGCGTTCTCCGGTGTCGCGAAAGACATACTCAACGTCCTCGTCACCAGGAGCGAGGACAAGCGGCAGGCCGACGTCACCGCCTATCGACAACGCGTCCACAACTGGAAGAGCAAGCGCCACGGAACGTTCTGGGATCACAAGTGGGGCGGCGTGGTCTCGATCAGCCAAGACGGCACAGTACTGGCGATGCGGCAGATCCCACCGTTCGACGACGAGTGATCATCACGCCTGCGCTGACCGGCCACGGCCAGCGAAGCGCGCGCGATCAGCAAGCCCGGCCACGGGACGCGATGGGGCCGCGGGACGGCACTCGCGGAGTGGGTGGCCAAACCATGAAGCCGGTGGAGTCGGTCCGCAGGCCGTGATTGCGCTGCGCGCCATACCGCAGCAGAGAGGGTGTTGGGAGTATTTCGCACCAGGGAGTGCTTTCGTGCGGCGGGTCGGCTGCTCGCGCAGGCGCTCCTGCACTCCTTCCGGGAAAGGCTAGGGCGTCGGCTCGGCCTCGACAGGCCAGGTGACCGGCCGGCGGCCACGGGTCAGCAGGATTGGCCGGATCCTCACACCGGAACTGGAGGGCACACGGCACGAGTTGAGGCCACCAAATCGCCGCCTGACGACATGCCGCAGCCGTTACCGCGCCACGGCTGGGTCACCATTGCCCTCGTGCTGGTGGCCGCGTTCATGCAGCTCGTGGACGTGAGCATCGTCAATGTCACGGTGACGGCCATCCAGCGCGGACTGGGCGCCGGTTACACCCACATCCCCTGGGTGCTCTCCGACTACACCCTGGCCTTCGCCGCGCTCCTGGTCGCGGGCGGAAGGATGGGCGACCGTATCGGGCGCAAGCGCGTGTTCCCGATCGGCATGAGCACCTTCACCATCGCGTCACTGTTCTGCGGCGTCGCCCAGAGCCCGGAGATACTCATGGGAGCGCGACTGCTCCAGGGGCTGGCCGCCGCACTGATGTACCCGCAGGTCTACTCCGTCATTCAGGTCGCCGTGCCGCCGAAACAGCATGGAGCGGTCCTCGGCGCACTGGGCGGGGTGATCGGCCTCGCCGCCATCACGGGCCCTCTCGTCGGGGGACGGCTGATCCAGATGGACCTGTTCCACTGGGGCTGGCGGCCGATCTTCCTGGTGAACATCCCCGTCGGACTGCTGACCATCCTGCGTGCCCTACGGTTCCTCCCCGAGTCGCGCGCGGACGAGGCCGATCCGATCGACTGGACCGGTGTTGCCCTCATCACGGCCAGCGTGGGACTGCTCGTTTACCCCCATGGTGCGGGGCGCGACCTGGGCTGGCCGCCCTGGCTGTTCAGTCTGCTGGCCGTGGGCACCCTGGGCCTTCTCCTGTTCGCCGCGCACGAACTGCGCCGGGAGCGCGCCAGCCGCACTCCGCTGATCAGGATGAGCCTGTGCGCGAACCGGGGGTTCAGCGGCGGACTCGCACTCGTCGTGCTCTTCTATGGTGCGTTCCTGCCCTTCTTCCTGGTCTTCAGCATTTATGTCGCAGGCGAGGCTCGGCTTCACCGCGCTCCAGACCGGCGTCATGCTCGTGCCCTAACCCTCGGTTCCGGGCTCGGTTCGGGAGCGTTCATCGTGCTGGCGTCGCGTCTGGGCCGCTCGATCCTGCACTTCGGCCTCCTCTTGCTTATCGCGGGGACCTGCTGGGTCGCCTGGATGGTGGACCGCCACGGCAACGACCTGCACCGCCTGCAGATGCTGCCCCGCTCCTGGCGGCGGGTCTCGGCTTCGGCCTCACGGTCACCCCGCTGGTGACACTGATCCTGGCCGAGGTGCCGCTCCGGCACGCGGGCTCGGCCTCGGGAACGCTCACCACCGCGCAGCAGCTCGGCAGTGCCATAGGCATCGCACTGCTGGCAGCCTCTCCTTCGGTCTGCTCGGCACCCATGCGAACACCGTCACCGGGCATCAGAAAACCGCACTCACCAGGCGGTTTCATATCAGGACTACGCCTTGTCAGGCATTGTTGACGACTCGAAGGTGGTGCCGCAATTCGTCGGCAACGCCGTCTTCGTCACCCGCTGCGGGCAGCTTCCAATCCGACTCGATTCCCTCCACGACAGCCGCCTCGCTTGAGTAGCGGACCAGATCCGGCGCCGGAAGATGAGAGTCGCGAAGCCATACGATGAAGGCAGCCGCCTCCCCTGCGGTGATCCCCGACAGCATGATGCAGTCCCGCCCCTGGGTGAGCGCGGTCCCGTCGAATCCCGTCCCCCGGCTGTCAACAGCCCAGAACCACATATACGGTGCCCCGCCATGGACATCGTCCTGCCGGAGCTCGTAGCTGACATCCTGGAAGGATCCGCGTAGGGCCTCACCCAGCTGTTCCAGGTCGAGCCCCCACGCATGAGGGTCCCGTTCGGGGGCGAACAGGAGAAAAGTGTTCTGCTCGTCGTCGTCGTTCAGCACGCGTGTACCTCTTCCTCTGTGCTACCGGACATACCGGGCTGCCCCCTTCACCTGCTCCATCGCCATGAGCGTCTGCCAGTAAGGGACGGCCTCCTTGTCATTGGTGATGATTTCGAGCCCACGCAGCTCGCTGTGCTCGCGGATGGCCTGCCTGTATTTGATGAGTTCTTTCTTGTCCCCACCGATGAGGACGTTCTTCTTATTCCGCTTCAATTCACCGTTCGGCTTGTACTCGTCTTGAATGTCAAAGGTCGACATCTTGCGGAAAGTGCTCTTCTTGCAGTCATCGTCAACGCCTTTGACGTACTTCGCATCGACCATCATGCCGTCTACTGCACGCATTCCGTCGGCGGAGATGCTGGACTTTCCAGGCCCTGAAAGCGGCACGATACGCTCGGGGTAGCCGGCAACGCGCAGCTGGTACGCATTCTCCGGCCTCGCGGGATCGGGGGATCCGGCGAGACCTGCCGGCGTGAGCGTGTTCACCCAGTTGGTGAACGAGGCGAGTTCACTGGGTGTCAGGAGTGCCGGAGGCGGCACCGGGGACGGCGGGATCGGGGCGCGCCAGGGAACGTTGGGGTCGGGGTTGCGGAAGAGTGCGGGCATGATGCCCGGCAGGCCGCTGCGGTAGGACGCGAGGGCGAATGGTGCCGGCGCCGGCGCCGGGAGTGGAGGCAGGAACGGCAGTCCGGGAAGCCCGGGTCCGCCGGAGCTCCGCGGGAGCTTGATGCGGCTCTGGGAGGAGTCCAGGGCGTGCGCCACGTCCCCTAGCTGCTGAATGTAGGGATCACCCGTCACGGCGTCCTTCAGGCCGCCGTCGTAGCCGTTCCCCCCGAACACCGGCTGATGCCATGGCATGTCGAACGTCAGGGGATCATCCTTATGAAACTGGATTTTCAGCTTGGCGTCCTCGACGTGGTCCGCGTACCGGTCGCATGCCTTGGCGAGCTGGTTGCAAGCCGCGATGAGGTTCATGACGAGAGGTTCATCGGATTGCGCCTGCTGCGGCGGCACGCCAAGGCCCACGGAGGCCCTGAAGTACGTGTGGAAGGACTCGGCTGCCTCTCCCGAGTGCGCCTTGCTCGCGGTGGAGGCATGTGCCTGTGCATCCTCCAGGAAGCGCACCATGAGTTCGCCGCCCCGACGCCAGCAGCCAGCGACGTCCCGGAGCCTCTCGGGGGAACCGCGGAACCGGTCGCTGCGCCCGCCCGGCGCGTACTGGTCCCACCACGACGTGTCGCCGACGACCTCCGGGAGTTCTTGACCGAGCCCCAGGTACTGCTGGGGGCAGTCCTCTCCCGGGTCACCCATGCTCGCGGTCAGGTCGACCTGTTTACCGAGGAACGCGGCGACCACGGCGCTCTCCGTCGCCATGAACTCCCGGGCATTGCGCATCAGCCCTCTGCCGGTCTCGCCGAGCACATGTGCGCTAAACCCGATTTGGTCGAGGGTAGTGCGTGCCGCCGAGACGTAGACCTTCGCGAAGTGGTGACCCGCGTCATCATCGCCGACCATCCCGCGCTGCCGGGACAGCTCCTGCCCCATAGCGATCGCGGTGTCCCGGGCGCTCCGCATCGTCTCGCACAGCCCCATCGCGCCGCTGACCATGCCGGTTGCGATGAACTCCAGATCCGGCGTAAGCCCGCTCACTTCAACGCCCCCCACACACTCCCCATTTACCCCCGTTGTCGATCAAACTAGCGGATGCAGTACAGCGACCGCAGCGCGGAGTCCCCTGGCACAACGGGCAGATCCCCGCCGAAACAAACGGACGGCGGTCAACATCTGTCACGTCCGTATCACCAACCCCGTTGACGCGCCTGGATGGGAAGCTCCCAACTCGGTCAAAAGCTCCTGCCCTGGACCACGTGGACGCCATAAGACGGCTTCACCCACATGTGCCAGGTGGTACCGAGGGAGGGCCCCAGGACCAGGACCGGGGCGTCTTCTGGCCCGTCAGAGCGGTATTGGAGGGTGTTCTTCGGCGTCTCGCTCACCCGCCTGAGCCTCTCATCTCACACGGCGGTCCCTCCAGGCGGGGTCACGGCCGCGGCGGTCTGACCAGGTGGAAGACCTCCCGGGACCGCTTGGCGCCTGAGGCGACGGTCGATTTCGCGCCGGGCCCTGCTGCTCAGATGTCGCCGTACCAGTTGTCGCGGAGGTCGGTCAGCTGGTCGCGCAGCACCTCACACCTGGGGTCGTCGGGGAGTGCGGTGCTACGGGCTAGGAGCGAGTGCAGTTCTTGGAGCAGGGCGGGGTCACCGTCCCGCATCCGGTCAATTTTCGGCTCGACGACCGTCGTCAGATAGTCCCGCAATACGGACGCCGTACCGTCCGGTGCAGGCATCGAGGGCGTGGGTTCCCACTCCCTCACGAGGTGGTCGGCCGGGTGGCTGAGGATCCATCCCGCGTAGACGTGGTCCGCGAAGACGAGATCCAGATGGGGTGCGACACGAAGGCGCCGCATGTCGTTCACGGGAGCGAGTGAGTCTTCGTGGGCGCAGATCAGGTGGTCCCCGGATTCGCTCACCCACCTGACCGATGTGGGCCCCGCTGCGAAGTTGGCCCGGGAAAGGGCCGCCAAGCCCCGTGGGACGGGAGGAAACACGGTCCAGTCGCGGGGGTTCCAGCCGGCGGAAGGCTCTTCCTCCGGAACCGAGAGCATGATGCCTCGCAACGTGCGGTCATTGTTGTCGAAGCGGAACTCGTCATCACCGGACCACAGCCAGTCGACGCTCCCGTACGTCTCGGACAGCAGCACCTCGTGGCTCGGCTGATCCCTGTGCGGAGACGCCACGACGTACGCACCCGAGAGGGAGTAGCGCGGCGTGTGGGGCAGCTGCCGAGGGGTGTCGGTGACGGCGAAGTCCGTTGCCAGGTCGAGTCGCATGGTGGTTCCTTGTCCAAGCCGCGTCACCGGAGGCAGGGCGGCCGTCCGGCACCAGCGCTCGAAATGTATACGCCACCCGGTGCCTTGAGGATCTCCAGTTCGCGTTCCGGGGTCAGGTGCCCGTGGCAGCCGCTCGCGTTCAGGCGCCGGTGCACCGCCCAGGCGTCCCTCCCCCCAGAGGCCGCCGCCGCGCCGGCCCGGTGCGGCGGCGGCCTCCATGGGGTTCGGGGTCAGTTGCGCCAGGTGTCGTTCAGTGTGAGCCCGCCGGAGGCCGGGACCGTGGCGGTGCGGTTGGTGCCGGACTCCCAGGTCACCGTGCCCGAGGCGTCCTTACGGAGGTACTTGTACTCGATGGAGGTGCCGGCGGCGAGCGGGACGTTCAGCTTCCAGACCGGGTAAGCGGCGGAGGAGAGCGGTAGCGCCCTGCTCGGATCCCACTGGCCCAGGGCGGCCTTGTCACCGACGACGTAGATGTTCTGGCCGACCACGGTGGTGGCGCTGACGGCGAAGTCGGCGCCTCCGGCGGCCGGGGTGGGCGGGGCGGTCGCCGTGGCGCAGGGGTCGCCGCTCGCGACGACACCGTCCTTGACGGTCACGTTGCCGCTGCCGAGGGCGTAGTTGCGCCCGCCGTTGTTGTCCCACGTACCGGAGCCGTTGTTGAAGGTGGCGGCCAGGCCGGTGGCGCCGCCGAGGTCGACGTTCTTCTTGACCCAGCCGGTGCAGGCCGTGGTCATCGCGACGCCGGGTGCGGTGGTCCAGGTGCCGCCGGTGGGGGCGTAGTGGAGGTTGTAGGCGGCCCAGTTCTTGTCAGTGCTGTAGAACACGGTCGCGCTGCTGGTGCCGCCGGGGGTGCCGCTCGGGGTGGGCGTCGCACCGCCCACGCCGGTGCGCAGGGCGACGGCGTCGCCGGCCGGGACGGTGATGGTGGCGTTGCCGGAGCCGTCGACGGTCACGGTGTTTCCCGTGCACGCGCCGGTGGCGGTGAGGTCGCCGTGGATGACGTCGCAGTAGGTGCCGGTGGCGAGCCCGGTGGTGAACGTCCGGGTGACGGCGTCGGCGCCGTTGTTCATCGCGACCCAGGCCGTGTTTCCGCGGCTGAAGGCGATGGCGTTGCTGCCGTTGTCCCACCAGTTGGCCACGGCCTGCCCCTTGGCGGCGTTGTGCCAGCCGACCATGTTGGCGATGCCCCGGTCGCGGTCGGTGCAGGTCCAGGCGGTGCCGGAACAGTCGGTGTCGGTGACGAAACCGTTGCTGTCGGCGGGCGGGGAGTCGTCCCTGTTGGTGAAGCGGAAGCCGGAGTAGACCTGCGGGGTGCCGTGGTTCCAGGCGAGTTCGAAGATGTGGGCCAGCGTGTACTTGGAGCCGCTGTTGTACGTGAGTGTGGTCTGGTCGCGCTCCAGGTCGTGGTTGGTCACCATGACCGCGGACTTGTCGCTCGGCTCCAGACCCCAGCTCTGACCGAAGGTCTTCAGGTTGGCGATGTTGCCGTTGAACTGGTCCTTGAGCTTGTAGGCGTACGTGAACTCCAGCACGCTGCCGTTGCCCTCGAACGCGGACGGGGCGAGCCCGCCTCCGCCGCCGGGGAAGACCTCCTGGTAGATGTACGGCCGTCCGCCCCAGGTGGTGTCGTGCAGCCGGGAGAGGATGGCGGCCATGTCGGCCTGGGCGATGTGCTTGGCCGCGTCGACCCGGAAGCCGTCCACCCCGGCGTCGACCATGCTGTTCAGGTAGCCGGAGATCTTGCCGCGGACGTAGTCCGACTCGGTGTTCAGGTCGGACAGCGAGAGCAGCTGGCACTCCTGGACCTGGGTGACGCTGTTCCAGTCATTGATGCCCAGGTTGGCGTTGGGACACGGCGGGGAGCCGTGGAAGTCCGCGCTGCCGTACGGGATGTCGTTGTACTTGTAGGCCGTCGGGCTGAAGCTCGCGCCTCCATAGGAACTGGTGCTGGTCTGGTTGACGCCCGCGGTGTGGTTGATCACCGCGTCGGCGTACACCTTCACACCGGCGTTGTGGCAGGCCGTGACCATCGCCTTGAACTGCGCCTCGGTGCCCATCCGGCTGTTGAGGCCGTACGAGACGGGCTGGTAGACCTCCCACCAGGGGTGGGCGCCGCTGAGTTTGATCGAGTCGGCGGGCGGTGCGACCTGGACGGCGCCGTACCCCTTGGGGCCGAGCACCGTGGTGCACTCGCTCGCGACAGAGTTCCAGTTCCACTCGAAGAGGTTCGCGATCACATCCCCGCCGTTCGAGGCGGTGGCGGCCCGCGCGCTGCCCTGGGCGGCGACGGGCAGGAGCGCGCCGGCTATCACGGCCCCGGCGGCCAGCACGCAGGCGGGGCCGCGCCGGGACCAGGCTCCGGAGGCGGGACGGGGGGCGGGGGCAGGTCTTGGCTGCCGAATCAGATGGGGCACCGACGGACTCCCTTGGGTGGAGGGCTGCTGCTCGGTGGTGGGGGCCGCAACCGGCTCGTGGGGACGGGACGGCTGCCGCGCTCGACGGATACGAGGGGCTGATGTGGGGCCACCAGCCGCGACTCGGGGCGCCGTGCGCCACCTCGCTGCAGGAGTTTGCTGAAATTTTTAGCAAGGCGCTGCGAACTTACGACTGGCCCCATCGGGCGTCAATACTCCTCGCACGGACGGACATTGACCGCGAGCGCCGAACGGTCGGGCCCTCTCGGGCCTCCCGGCACGGCCGCGAGACGCGGGCTGCCCTAGTCCACCCCGCATGACCAGCGGAAGCGACCGCACTTCCACCGGAACCCTTTACGCACGGCCCGTGCGACAGTAACTTCCCGCCGACGCAAGGTATTTCAGAAAGTTTCCGACAGTGTTTCCAGGATCAGATGCCGCCGCTCCTCCACGCGGCTGCCAGACTCCCAGTGGCTCTCCTGGGCCGTGGCCGCCGGCCTGCTCGCCCTGCTCGCCGTCCCACCCGACGCCCCCTCGGGACAACAACGCCGGCGCTGACTACACCCTCGGCACCGGGACCTCCACCGTCCGGGACCGGGTGGTGACCGCAAATACGACCGATCCCTGCGCCGCCACCCCGCCCGGCACCCGGGCGCCCGCCGCTCCGGCCCGGGTCACCGCAACCGCCGACGGTGTCTCCGTCCTGCTCGCGCCGTGCGGGGCGGGCAACCGGTCCCGCACGCGCGGTGACGGGCGCGAGCCAGACCCTGGCGCTCGGCCGAGAGCCGGGCGGCCGACCGGGTCCGGCACGGCAGCAGGGCCCGGACCGCTCGTCGCGGTCCGGGCCCTGCCCCGTGCGGTGCCGCCCCGTGGCGGCGGTGCGTCAGCTCTGTGCGGTGTCGTCGCCCGTCTGCCCGGCGTCCTCGGCCACGCCCGCCTTCTCGCGCATCTTGCGCACCAGCTCCGCCTTCTGGTCGGCGGCGCTCTGGCGGTCGAGGTTGCGGTGCGGCCCGTTGTTCTGGCGTTCGGCGCGCGACAGCTTCTTGCGCTGGCCGCCGCCCATGCCCACGGGGTTGTTGATGTTCTTGCTCACGGGTTCTCCCGGAATGATGTGAAGTGATCTACGGATTCATCGGCGGGGGACGGGCGCGGCGACATCGGAGGACGTCAGCGGGGGCCCGTCACGCTCTCACTCGTAAATCGGCGTCTGGAAGAACATGGACAAGACGTTACCCGGTTCCGTCGGCCCCGCACACCACGTTTTCGCCGTCACGGCGTCGGCCGGGCCAGGTGTCGCGGGCGAGCTCGCCGCCTGGCGCTTCCCGCGCACGGACCGCTGGGCGGACGAACGGGGCGGGCGGCGGGCTTTCCGGACAGCGGATCAGGGGCCGAGCGGCCAGTGCCGCTCGGCCCCTGATCTTCTTCGATCTTCTTCAGGCGCGCTGAGTTCAGGCGAGGTTGATGTTCTCGGCCTGCGGGCCCTTCTGGCCCTGGGTGACGTCGAACGTCACGGCCTGGCCCTCCTGGAGCTCACGGAAGCCCGAGGAGTTGATGGCGGAGTAGTGGGCGAAGACGTCCGGGCCGCCACCGTCCTGGGCGATGAAGCCGAAGCCCTTCTCCGCGTTGAACCACTTCACTGTTCCCGTAGCCATAGTCATGCCTTCCAGTCGATGAACGCCTTCCACTCCATGTGGAAGGCGGAGGTGATCGCCCTGGTTCCTGCGGCACAGCACAGCAAGACGCCCACGCCAAAGCGTGGGCAATGGGGAACTCCGAACCACGACAGCTGACGCAAACGCTACACGTCCACACGCCACGTCACCAGAGGAACGATCACACGGCACACCGTCGACCGCCGAATACGCGGAGGGGCCCCGGTGCCTGAGTCGGCACCAGGGCCCCGAAGGGGCTTCTACACCATCTGCTGGTCCTGGTACCGCACCGGCGCTCTGTGTCCGCAGAGCTGACCTGAACGATGCCGGACCCATGGGGATCGCGATTGCCTGACCGGAGACCACCTCACTATCGATGTCCTGCGGTACCCGGGCCCACGTCCTCGTCCCGGGCGATCCTGATGGCGCGAACTCCTCCGTTCTTCCCTCGTGACTCAACTGCACGGACGGAACTGCGTACTGCTACGCGCTTGCGGAACTACCGCCGCGCTCCTGCTCATGGCGGCCCCTGATCACTGCGGGCCCCCCGGTCCGGTCGTCAGTCCCGTCGCCGTCCTACGACCGCTCTGGCTTCGGAACTCCACCACCGCACCGTGCTGCGAACTGCGGGTACTGCTGCCCGGCAGGCCATCCTGCCGGGCCCTGCTCGTTCTTGACTACGAGAGAAACCATAGCCACCCCACCACCCAATGTCTACTCTCGTCGGCATAGATTTCCGCCCGCTCGAAGGTGAGGAAATCCGCCTCGACCGTTCACCGTTCACCGTGCAGCGTTCGGGATGACGCGAGCGGGGGACGGCCGGGTATGCCGAACGGCGGTGGGGCCCGACCGGGATTCCGGTCGGGCCCCACCGCCGTCGCGGGGTGGTGCTGCTGGGTGCTGCCGGTCAGACCGTGGCGGCCGACGTACGGGCCGGGGCGCGCCGGGCCGTCCCGGAGGGGCGGCGCCGGCCCCGGGAAGAGGAGGAGGCGCTCCGCTTGGGACGCTCGACCACCGGCGCCGTGATGACGACCGGAATGCCGGACGGGGCCTGGGCGCCGGTGATCCGGTTCAGCGCCTCGTCGCCCGAGTGGACCTGGGTGGTCAGCGGCCGGATTCCGGCGTCCGACATCAGGCGGACCATGCCGCGGCGCTGGCTGGGCGTGACGAGCGTGACGACGCTTCCGGACTCACCGGCGCGGGCGGTACGCCCGCCGCGGTGCAGGTAGTCCTTGTGGTCGGTCGGCGGGTCGACGTTGACGACGAGGTCGAGGTTGTCGACGTGGATGCCGCGCGCCGCGACATTGGTGGCGACCAGCACGGTGACGTGCCCCGTCTTGAACTGCGTCAGCGTCCGGGTGCGCTGCGGCTGGGACTTGCCGCCGTGCAGCGCGGCGGCCCGTACACCGCTGTTCAGCAGGTCCTGGGTCAGCCGGTCGACGGCGTGCTTGGTGTCCAGGAACATGATCACGCGGCCGTCCCGGGCCGCGATCTCGGTCGTCGCGGCCTGCTTGTCGGCCCCGTGGACGTGCAGGACGTGGTGTTCCATCGTCGTGACCGCACCGGCCGACGGGTCGACCGAGTGGACGACCGGGTCGGTCAGGTAGCGGCGCACCAGCAGGTCGACGTTGCGGTCCAGGGTGGCGGAGAAGAGCATCCGCTGCCCCTCCGGACGTACCTGGTCGAGCAGCGCGGTGACCTGCGGCATGAACCCCATGTCGGCCATCTGGTCGGCCTCGTCCAGCACCGTGACGCCCACCTGGTTCAGCCGGCAGTCGCCCCGGTCGATGAGGTCCTTGAGCCGGCCGGGGGTCGCGACGACGATCTCGGCCCCGCCGCGCAGCGCGGTGATCTGCCTGCCGATCGACATCCCGCCCACGACGGTGGCCATGCGCAGTTTGAGGGTGCGGGCGTACGGGGTGAGCGCGTCGGTCACCTGCTGCGCCAGCTCACGGGTCGGTACGAGGACCAGTCCCAGCGGCTGGCGGGACTCGGCACGCTGTCCCGCGGTACGGGCGAGCAGGGCGAGCCCGAAGGCGAGGGTCTTGCCGGAACCGGTGCGGCCCCGGCCCAGGACGTCCCGGCCGGCCAGGGTGTTCGGCAGCGTCGCGCCCTGGATCGGGAACGGCGCCTCCAGGCCCTGCCTGCCCAGTTCGGCGAGGAGCTGCCCGGGCATGTCGAGATCGGCGAAGGACTCGACGGCGGGCAGCGCGGGGGTGATCGTCTCGGGGAGCGCGAACTCACCCTGCACGGGGGCGCTCCGGCGGCCGTATCCGCCGGAGCGGCTCGGTGCGGCGGAACGGCGGGGCGCCGACGAGCCGTAGCGGCTGCCGCCGTTTCCGGCGTCGCTCCTGCGGGAGCGGGAAGAACGGTCGTTCGTCATGGTGCGGTTCATGGGGAACCTTCCTCGATGTGGCACATATCAAGGAATTCCGCAGCGATGAACGGCGTGAAGAATTACAAGTATGAACCGGTGGAAAAGAAAGCAGAGCCGGGCGACGGAAATATCCGGGAGCGCGGATGCTGAAAAGGGTGACGCGATGGAGCCGGGAGAACGGGCGTCGGCCGCGGTGCGGCTTCAGGACGCCGCCGCATCTCCGTGCGGTGAACCATGCGTAGCGGGACCGCGGATTCGTCCGGGTCGTCCCGCGGGTGAAACCGGTGCGGGAAACGCGTGCAGCTGGGGCCCGCACCCCGAGGGATGCGGGCCCCAGCTACAGATGGTGCGTGAGCGTCAGGCCGGAACGATGTTCTCGGCCGTCGGGCCCTTCTGGCCCTGGGCGATGTCGAAGGTCACCTTCTGGCCCTCGAGCAGCTCACGGAAGCCCTGGGCGGAAATGTTCGAGTAGTGGGCGAACACGTCGGCGCCGCCACCGTCCTGCTCGATGAAGCCGAAGCCCTTTTCCGCGTTGAACCACTTCACGGTACCAGCAGCCATGTCATATCTCCTTTGGGGCAGTGCATCGGTGTCCGCACTGTGCGGACACCGTGTCGCCGCGATGATCACCCCGCCCGGAAAATGACCGGAAAGACAAAAGTGCTCCCACCTGGCCGGAGCCGGATGGGGGCACTTGAAGTTTCGGGAACCACAACTGCAACTGAGATCGACAGTAGCACGCCGGAACGGCCGGTGCGCAATGGAGAATTCGACCTTGTCCAAGGCGGTAAAAACCCTTCCCGCGGGGTCCTTGGAACTCTCACTTCACGAGAACAGATATTGACCGCGCGATGGGCGATGTTTTAGCGGGGAGCGTTGTCGCGGCGGTGGTCCGGCCTACGCGGGCCGGGCCACCCGCCGGGGTGACGCGGCCCACACCGGCGCCGGCCGGGCGATCGGCCCTCAGAACGGAACCGGACGCCGAACCGGAACCCGAATCGGATCAGGAGCCGGAATCGGAGCCGGTATCGGATGCGGAGCCGGATGCGGAATCCGATGCGGATTCGGCCCCGGAGTCGCCCGGTGCCCGCTGCGCAGTGCGGCGGTACTCGGCGTTTATGCGCTGAGCCTCCTCCAGCTGGTCCTCCAGGATCACGATGCGGCAGGCCGCCTCGACCGGGGTCCCCTGGTCGACCAGCTCACGGGCCCGGGCGGCGATCCGGAGCTGGTAGCGGGAGTAACGCCGGTGCCCGCCCTCGGAGCGCAGCGGTGTGATGAGCCGGGCCTCCCCGATGGCACGGAGGAAACCCGGGGTGGCGCCGAGCATCTCGGCGGCCCGGCCCATCGTGTAGGCCGGGTAGTCGTCGTCGTCCAGACGATCGCCCAGCGGACTGTCTGCTGTCATGTCACCTCGTTGTGCAGCGCGTCGAGGGGCCCGGACGCCGTACGGCCTGGCCCGGAGGAAAGTCAACACCATCCGCCGGCGTCGTCACCGCGCAGGCCTTCCCTTCCGGCACCGGGTGTGCCGTACCCCCCGTTTCGTACCGCGCCCGCTCTCCGGGAAGCGGCCCTCTGCCGGGCCCCGAGAAGGGATGGATAGAATCAGGTCCCATGTCGAACCCTGACGACCTGCTCATCGGCATCTCCACCATGGTGGAATCCGGGCAGAGCAATCAGATGTCGCTGACCGTGGTGGTCGGTGGAACTGTCATCACCGGACGACTGGCTCCCGAAGCGGTATGGAGGGAGCGGGTCTCGGAGGTACTCAAGGACTCGGATCATCTGGGTCCCTTCTCCGACGTCTTCACCGCGGACCCCCCGAGGGAACGCGCCGACGGCGGTGGGGCGCCCACGCATCTGCACTTCCATCTCGCCCGGATCCTCCAGGGGAACGTCGGGATTCCCGAGACCGGTGGGATGTACCGCGTCGCCATCGCGGACGTGAGCGCCTGGACCGTGGGCGACTTCAGCTACTCCGACCACTGAGACCTCGTACAGCGGGAAGGGCCCTGCCGACATGTGTCGGCAGGGCCCTTCCCGCTGTCCTGTACCGGACTCGTCCGGTGGACCGTCCTGCGGCGTTCCTGGTCAGAGCCCCAGCGAGCCGGGGCCGCCCAGCAGCGCGGAAGCGGTCTGCATCTGCGTGGCCTGCGTGGCCTGCGCGGCGGGCACCACGGCCGGCTCGCCGCTACGGCAGCTGAAGCCGAGCCGGGCCATGGCCCGGGTGACCTCCTGGCCGGTGAAGTCGCGGCGGTCCTGCCGGGTGATGATCTCGCCCACCTGCTTGACGGGGTAGTGGCGACGGCCGATGAGCACGGACTCCCCGGTGATGATCTCGGGCTTCACGCCCTTCATCGAGGTCACAACACCGCTCTTGGTGAGCTCGAAGGGGAAACGGGCGATGACGCAGCGCATGGTGCCTCACAGGGGAGAAGAAGGGCGAAGGGGCGGCCGGGGGACCGCGAGGGGTGGATCAGCGGAACAGGGCGAGAGCGCCCGGGGCGGAGCCGGACGGGCCGTCGGCGGCGAGGACGTCCCGCAGCCGGAGCCGGTCCGTGTAGGCGGCGCTGTCACGGACAGCGGCCAGCCGGGTCCGGGTGACCGAGCCGGTGATCTGCTCGTCCCGGTCGCACAGCAGCAGGAACCCGACCCGGGCACCGGCCATGACGGACAGGGCCATCTCTACGGTCATGTCGTCACTCACGCGCGGCCCCGACAGGTCGACGGCCTCGGCCGTGCCATGGAGGGAGGCCGGGCGTTGCCGGGTCTGGACGGGTGTCAAAGGATTCCTCCTGCGGGGACGGGGACGGATGGTCCGGTCACGACGGGCCCGGCGCGGTGCGCGGGGCCCGTGGTGGCGGTGTGGCGGTGTGGCACACGAGCGTTCCGGGGCGTCTCGTCCGGATCTCGCCGACTGCGGTCCGCACGGTGTGGTGCGCGGGCCCGGGGCACGATCCGGACGGCACGCCCTAGGCCGCCGTGGCCGTGTCGACCGCGGCCGGGCGCTGCGTGGTGCGGCGAGCCGTGTCGGCGCCGGACCGGCTCCGGCCCGCGGTGCCACGTCGGCCACGGGGTGAGGAGGAGGCGCGCCGGGGGCGTTCCGAGGCCGGTGCGGTGATGGTGACCGGGACG
Organism: Streptomyces sp. YS-3; assembly: GCF_045257485.1. NCBI lineage: Bacteria > Bacillati > Actinomycetota > Actinomycetes > Kitasatosporales > Streptomycetaceae > Streptomyces > Streptomyces sp. YS-3. The sequence goes on from NZ_JBJHPC010000001.1 coordinate 61,359, forward strand.
CCCGAGGGCGCCTGGGCACCGGTGATACGGCTCAGTTCGGCTTCGCCCGAGCGCACCTGGGTGGTCTGCGGGGTGATGCCGGCGGCGGCCATCAGCCGGCTCATGTCGCGGCGCTGGTTGGGGGTCACCAGCGTGACGACGCTGCCGGACTCACCGGCGCGGGCGGTACGGCCGCCCCGGTGCAGGTAGTCCTTGTGGTCGCTGGGCGGGTCGACGTTCACGACCAGGTCGAGGTTGTCGACGTGGATACCGCGCGCCGCGACGTTGGTCGCCACCAGCACCGTCACGTGCCCGGTGCGGAAGTGGGACAGGGTCCGCGTCCGCTGCGGCTGGGACTTCCCGCCGTGCAGCGCGGCGGCCCGTACACCGCTGTTCAGCAGGTGCTCGGTCAGCCGGTCCACCGCGTGCTTGGTGTCCAGGAACATGATCACTCGCCCGTCCCGGGCCGCGATCTCGGTGGTCGTACGGTGCTTGTCGGCGCCCTGCACGTGCAGGACGTGGTGCTCCATGGTGGTGACCGCGCCCGCGGAGGGGTCGACGGAGTGGACCACCGGGTCGGTCAGATAGCGGCGGACCAGCTGGTCGACGTTGCGGTCCAGGGTGGCGGAGAACAGCATCCGCTGGCCTCCGGGCTTCACCTGGTCGAGGAGCTCGGTGACCTGGGGCATGAAGCCCATGTCGGTCATCTGGTCGGCCTCGTCGAGGACGGTGACGGCGACCTGGTCCAGCCGGCAGTCGCCGCGGTCGACGAGGTCCTTCAGCCGGCCCGGCGTGGCGACGACGACCTCGGCCCCGCCGCGCAGCGCCGCGGCCTGCCTGCCGAGCGACATGCCGCCGACCACGGTGGTGAGCCGCAGCCGCACGGAGCGGGCGTACGGGGTGAGGGCGTCGGTGACCTGCTGGGCGAGCTCCCGGGTCGGCACCAGGACGAGGGCCAGGGGCTGGCGCGGCTCGGCGCGCAGGCCCGCCGTACGGGCCAGCAGGGCGAGGCCGAAGGCGAGGGTCTTGCCCGAGCCGGTGCGGCCACGGCCGAGGACGTCACGGCCGGCGAGCGAGTTCGGCAGCGTGGCGCCCTGGATCGGGAACGGTACGGTCACGCCCTCGTGGCCCAGCGCGTCCAGCAACTGCGTCGGCATGCCGAGATCGGCGAACGCCTCGACGGCCGGCAGGGCCGGGGTGAGGGTCTTCGGCACCGCGAACTCACCCTGGGGCGAGTTCTGCCGCCGCCCGGGACCCGACGTACGGCGCGGGAAGGCGGAGCGGTTCTCGCCGCCGGAGCGCGGATTTCCGGTGCGGGTGCGGGCGGAACGGTCGTTTATGCGCGTGCGGTCCACAGGGAACCTTCCTTGACGTGGCACGTATCAAGGAATTCCCGCAGCGAACGAGCAGCGCAGAGAATCGCAAGAACGAGCCGAGAGAAATGGGGTTCATCGACCCCGGAACGCAGCAAGCTGGGGCCCGCACCCCAAGGTGCGGGCCCCAGCTGCGAAGTGCGTGGCGACGTCAGGCGAGAACGATGTTCTCGGCCGTCGGGCCCTTCTGGCCCTGCGCGATGTCGAAGTTCACCTTCTGGCCTTCGAGCAGCTCGCGGAAGCCCTGGGCGGAGATGTTCGAGTAGTGGGCGAACACGTCAGCGCCGCCACCGTCCTGCTCGATGAAGCCGAAGCCCTTTTCCGCGTTGAACCACTTCACAGTTCCGGAAGCCATGTTATTTCTCCTTCGGGGCGGTGCTCGGAGCGCACACCGTGCGCACTCCGTGTCGCCGTGATGATCACCCTGCCGGAAATAACCGGGACCAGAAAGGGTCGCCCTCCGGAATGAACCGGTGGGGACACCCGTAAGATTTCAGGAGCCACAACTGCAACTGAGATCGACAGTAGCACGGTGCGATCAGCCGTGCGCGGCACATTACTCCGCCCCGGCCTGTCGCGCCATTATTATTAATCGCGCCCCGCTTCTAATTCTCACTTCGCGGGGACAGATATTGAGGCCCCCGGGCCCCATGATTCCTGCCGGTATTTGCGGCCGGACACCCGGGGCGCGCGGGCGCTCGCGTCAGGGCGTGGCCGTGGAGACGACGAAGACGACCGGGTTGTCCGGGTCGCTCTCGTCCACCGTGATCTCCTGCGTGGGCAGCGGGTCCTTCTGGGCGTGCCGGGTGCCCGCCCAGTCGTGGCCGGACGCGAAGGTCCAGCCGACCTTCCGCGCGTCACCGGCGTCGATGGCCACCGAACCGGGGCGCAGCGCCGCCGTACTGCTCCCGGAGTCCTTGAGGAACTCCGCGAGACCGGCCGCGGTGGTCCTGAAGGAGACGAACAGCTTGCTGACCTTCCAGCTGTTGGTCTCGTAGTACCGCACGTCCGTGGCGTCGGAGGGGACCGGGACGTCGTAGATGCGCCGCTGGGTCTTGGACGGCCAGTCGTGCTGGAGCCCGGTCGCGGACGCCTCGCTCTCCTTGTCGCGCCCGCTGTCGCGGCTCTGTCCGGCGGAGATGGCGAGATAGCCGGCCGGGACCCCGATGAGCAGCACGATGATGATCGCGGTGAGCCAGCGGCGGCGGATCATATGGCGGCGGTCCTCCGGCGGCCGGGTTCCGTCCGGGGGCGGCGACTGGCGCGGCACGGCGGGCCGCTCTGCGGGGGTCATCACGGTGATTCCTCGGTGGCACGGGTGGAGCTCGTCCTGCGTACGGCCTCGGCGACCTGGGCGTACCGCTCGTAGCGCTCGACCCGGCGGCGGTTGGCGCGGCGGAAGCGGCGGGCGACGAGGCGGGCGAGGTCGGCGGCGCCGACCATGCCGGCCTCGGGGCCCAGCTGCGCCTTGGCGATCCGGGCCTCGGGGCGGTAGCCGCGGCCGGTCAGCTGGCGCCGGAAGGCGTCCCGGGCCGGGCCGATCAGCAGGTCGTCGGCCGCGCTGACGCCGCCGCCGATGACGAAGCAGGACGGGTCGAGGGCGGCGGCGAGGTTGGCGATGCCGACGCCGAGCCACTGGCCGATGTCCTGGAACAGTTCGACGCACATGGCGTCGCCCTCGCGGGCGAGCTCGGTGATGAGCGGCCCGGTGATGTCGGGGATGTTGCCCTTGACCCGCTCCAGGATGTTGTACGCGACCGGCGAGTCCGCGACCGCGAGTTCACGGGCCTCGCGGACCAGGGCGTTGCCGGAGCTGTACTGCTCCCAGCAGCCGCGGTTGCCGCACGGGCAGCGGTGACCGCCGGGCACGACCTGCATATGGCCGAACTCCCCCGCCACGCCGTACTTGCCGCGCTTGACCCGGCCGTCCTCCAGGATCGCGCCGCCGATGCCGGTGCCGAGCGTGATCATGACGAGGTGGTCCTCGCCGCGGCCCGCGCCGAAGCGCCACTCGGCCCAGGCGGCCGTGTTGGCGTCGTTGTCGACCATGACCGGGACGGCGAGCCGGGACTGGAGGGCGTCGCGCAGCGGTTCGTTGCGCCAGGCGAGGTGCGGGGCGAAGAGGATGGTGCTGCGGTCGGCGTCGACCCAGCCGGCCGCGCCGATGCCGACGGCGTGCACGTCGTGGCGGTCGGAGAGGTCCAGGACCAGCTCGGTGATGGTGTCCTCGACGACCTTGGGACTCTTGGACTTGTCCGGCGTCTCGGTGCGGATCTTCTCCAGGATGACGCCGTCGGCGTCGACGACGCCCGCCATCACCTTGGTGCCGCCGATGTCGATGCCGACGGTGGGGACGCGGGGTGCGGTCAGGTGCGAGCGGCGCTCGCGGGTGCCGACGGTGCGCAGGACGGTGGCCCGGGCGGAGCCTCGGTAGGTGTTCATCGGGCCGCACCCCGTCGCCGAGGGAGGGGGGTGTCCTGGAATGCTCGCACGACTGGTGTCGTCCCTGGTGGTCTCGGGGAGCCGGGGTGGCCGGCGGCGGACGGCGCCCGCCGTGCCCGATTCTGCCACCCCGGCCGGGACCGGACCTCGCGCGCCCGTACCGCCCCGGGCGCCCCGGCCGTTACTTCGCGGTGTCGGCGGGCCGGGCGCTCAGGTCCGGCTCGGGGGCCCGCTGGAGCTCGTGGCTGAGCTCCTCCAGCTCGCTGCCGCCCGCCATCTGGCGGGTGAGCTCGTCCAGGGTGATCTGGCTGCGCAGATGGCTGCCGGTCATCGCACCGCGCTTGAGCAGGACGAAACGGTCACCGACGAGGTAGGCGTGGTGCGGGTTGTGCGTGATCAGGACCACGCCGAGGCCCGCGTCCCGGGCCGCCGCCACGTACTTGAGCACGACACCGGACTGCTTGACGCCGAGCGCGGCGGTGGGCTCGTCCAGGACCAGCACCTTGGCGCCGAAGTAGACCGCGCGGGCGATCGCCACGCACTGGCGCTCGCCGCCCGACAGGGTGCCGATGGGCTGGTCCACGTCGCGCAGGTCGATGCCCATGCGCAGCAGCTCCGAGCGGGTGGTGCGGCGCATCAGGTCGACGTCGAGCCGCTTGAAGGGGCCGGCCCCCTTCGTCGGCTCGGAGCCGAGGAAGAAGTTGCGCCACACCGGCATCAGCGGGACGACCGCGAGGTCCTGGTAGACGGTGGCGATGCCCCGGTCGAGCGCCTCGCGCGGGTTGCCGAGCGAGACGTCCTGGCCCTCGATGCGGAAGGCGCCGGAGTCGTGCCGGTGCAGCCCCGCGATGATCTTGATGAGGGTGGACTTGCCGGCGCCGTTGTCCCCCAGGACGCAGGTGATCTCGCCCGGGTGGACCTCCAGCGAGACGCCTTCCAGGGCGCGGATGTTGCCGTAGTACTTGCTGACGTCGTCGAGCTCCACCAGGGGGCTCTCGGTCAGGGTCGCGTCCGTCATGCCGTCGCCTCCGCCCGCTTGCGCACCCACGCGTTGAGCAGGGTGGCCAACAGGAGCATCGCTCCCAGGAAGAACTTGAACCAGTCCGGGTTCCACTCGGCGTAGACGATGCCCTTGCTGGTCATACCGAAGATGAACGCGCCGACCGCGGAGCCGATCGCCGAGCCGTAGCCGCCGGTGATCAGACAGCCGCCGATGACGGCCGCGATGATGTAGATCAGCTCGTTGCCGACGCCCTCGCCGGACTGCACCACGTCGAACGAGAAGAGCAGGTGCTGCCCGGAGACCCAGGCGGCGAACGCCACGCCCATGTACAGGCCGATCTTGGTCTTGTAGACCGGCACGCCGACCGCGCGGGCCGCGTCGGCCTCGCCGCCGACCGCGAAGATCCAGTTGCCGAACCGGGTCCGCAGCAGGATCCAGGTGGCGACCGCGACCAGGCCGAACCACCACAGGATGGTGACCTTGAGGTCCACCGAGCCGACGCTCAGCTGGGAGGCGAAGACCTTCTTCGCCGAGGCGAAGCCCTCCATGTCGGCGATGGACTTGGTGGAGACCGTGCCGCTGATCAGCTTGGTGAAGCCGAGGTTGAGGCCGGTCAGCATCAGGAAGGTGCCGAGCGTGATGATGAAGCTGGGCAGTTTGGTACGGGTCAGCATGAAGCCGTTGAAGGCGCCGAGGGCGAGCGTGGTCAGCAGCGAGACCCCGACGCCCACCCAGACGTTGGCCGTCATCTGGTAGCTGAACATCGACGAGACGAGCGCCGACGTCGTCACCAGCACACCGGCCGACAGGTCGAACTCGCCGCCGATCATCAGCAGCGCCACCGGCACCGCCATGATGCCGATGGTGGACGCCGCGTACAGCACGGTGGAGAGGCTGGAGGCGCGCAGGAAGCTGTCCGCCACGATCGAGAAGAAGACGAAGACGGCGACGGCGCCGACGACCGAGCCGAGCTCCGGGCGGCCGAGCAGTCTGCGCAGCACGGACCGGTGGATCAGCCGCTCGTCCTTGGCGGACGCGGGCGCGGGCGCCGGTGCGGTGGCGGTCATCGGGTCCCCCGCTTCGTGTACTCCTCCAGCTCGGCGGCGGCGTCCTTGGTGATGATCTGGGGCCCGGTCAGCACCGGAAGCCCGCCGCCGAGCACGTCGCCGTTGTACTTGTAGAGCCAGAGCAGGTCCACGGCCTCGTATCCCTGGAGGTAGGGCTGCTGGTCGACCGCGAAGCCGAGGGTGCCGTCCTTCAGCTCGGAGGCGACCTTGGCGTTCAGGTCGAAGGTGTCGACCTCGGCGGAGCTGCCGGCGGAGTTCCTGGCCTTGACCGCGGTGTCCGCGAAGGGGGCTCCCAGGGTGACCACGGAGTCGATGGACCGGTCCGCCTGGAGCTTGGCCTCGATGGAGGACTGCACGTCGGGCATGTTGGTGCCGGTGACGTAGAGGTTCTGCAGATCGCCCTTGAAGGTCTTCTTGGTGCCCGCGCAGCGCTGCTCGTGGCCGACGTTGCCCTGCTCGTGCAGGACGCAGAGCGCCTTCTTCTTCCCGCGCTTGTTGAGCTCCTCGCCGACGGCCTCGCCCGCGATGGTCTCGTCCTGGCCGATGTGGGTGAGCGCGCCGAACTGCTTGGACTTCTCCGAGCCCGAGTTCACCGTGATCACCGGGATGCCGGCCTTCGCGGCCTTGGCGACGACGTCCTTCATCGCGTCCGGCTTGGCGAGGGTGACGACGATCCCGTCGACCTTCTGGTCGATGGCCGCCTGCACGAACTGCGCCTGCTGCTGACCCTGGTCGCTGTGCGAGTACAGGAAGTCGATGTTGTCCTTCACGGCGGCCTGCTTGGCGCCGCTCTGGACGATGTCCCAGAAGGTGTCGCCGTCGCCCGAGTGGGTGATCATGGCGAACTTCCAGCGGGGGGTGTTCACCGCCGCCTTGCCCTGGGCCACCGCGGCCTTGCGCGCGTCCTCGGCGCGCTTGCCCCCGGTGCTGCTGCATCCCACCAGGGAGGCCCCGAGCACTGCCGCCAGCACCGCGCCCACCGCGCGTACCCCTGTCCGAACCCTTGCCACGACGCCGTGCTCCTCTTGCTGTACTCCCAGGTGCGCCCGGGACTGGTGCGTGCCTGCCCCGGCCGCCCAAGTATGGGTCACATCGGGTCGGCGGCGGATCATCGGGTACCGCGAGCGGTGTACTTCTCCAACGCCGGCACGTCCTTCCCGGTGACGATGGCGGGCCCGGTGAGGACCGGCCTGCCGCCGCCGACCACGTTGCCGTTGGTCTTGTGCAGCCACAGTTCGTCCACCGCCAGATACCCCTGGAGATACGGCTGCTGATCGACCGCGAAGCCGATCTCCTTGCCCTTGAACTGCTGGATCACGGCGGCGTTGAGGTCGAAGGTGTCGACCTCGGCGGAGCTGCCCGCGCCGCCCTTGGCCTTGACCGCCGCGGCGGCCATCGGCGCGCCGAGCGTGACGACGGCGTCGATGGCCGTTCCCCCCGAGCCCGCCTGGAGTTTCGCCTCGATGGAGGATGTCGCGGCGGGCGTGTTGGTCCCGTCGACGTTGAGGTTCTCCACCGAGCCCTTGAAGGTCTTCTTCACCCCGGCGCAGCGCTCCTCCAGCGAGACGTTGCCCTGCTCGTGGATGACGCAGACCGCCTTCTTCCTGCCGTTGGCGTTCAGCTGCTCGCCGACCGCCTCACCGGCGACGCCCTCGTCCTGCCCGATGTGGCCGAGCGCGCCGAGCTCCTTGGAGTACTGCGCGCCGGAGTTGATGGTGACGACCGGGATGCCCGCCGCGACCGCCTTCCTCACGACGTCCCGGACGGCCTCGGGCTTGGCGAGGGTGACGACGATCCCGTCGACCTTCTTGTCGATGGCCGCCTGGATCAGCTGCGCCTGCTGCTGGCCCTCCTTGTTCGCCGAGTAGAGGAAGTCGGCGTTGTCCTTGGCCGCGGCCTGTTTCGCGCCGCTCTGGACGATGTCCCAGAAGGTGTCGCCCTCCCCCGAGTGGGTGATCATCGCGATCTTCATCCGGGGAGTGGAGACACCTCTGCCGGTTGGGGCGCCGTCGTCCGCCTTGTCCTCGGAGCTCTTGCCGCCCGAGCTGCTGCATCCGGCGACCGTGAGTGCGAGGGCCGCGGCGAGCGCCGCCGCCGTGGCTGCCGTGCGGGGTATGCGCATGGGGTCCGCCTTCCGTCCCGGCCGCCGGTGTGTGCGGCACGTGAGTTCTAGCGGCGGGTCCTCTCAGCCGTCAATACTTTGTCCGAACATTCTTACGCGGAGATCTCGGCCGGGGCGGTGCCTCACCGGGGTCGCACCGGGGCGGGACCGCCGCCGCGCTCACGGCCGTACGAGCAGCTGGAACTCGAAGGCGTAGCGCGAGGCCCGGTAGACATGGGTGCCGAACTCCACGGCCCGCCCGGTGTCGTCGAAGGTGGTGCGCTCCATGGTCAGCAGCGGCGCGCCCACGGCCTCGGCGAGCAGTTCGGCCTCGGCCGCGGTGGCCGCCCGCGCCCCCACCGACTGCCGGGCGCTGTGCAGGGTGATCCCCGCGCCGCGCATCAGCCGGTACAGGCCGGTGGCCTCCAGCAGCGGGGTGTCGAGCGCGATCAGTCCGCCCGGCAGGTAGTTGCGCAGTTCGGCCATCGGCTCGCCGTGGGCGTACCGCAGCCGCTCGACCAGATGGACGTCCTCGCCCTCGGCCACGCCGAGGGCCGCCGCGACCCGCGCGGTGGCCGGTTCCACGGTGTTGCGCAGCACCCGGGTGGCGGGCTTCTGCCCGGCCGCCTCCAGGTCGTCGTAGAGGCTGCTCAGCTCCAGCGGGCGTTTGACCTGGCTGTGGACCACCTGGGTGCCCACGCCCCGGCGGCGCACCAGCAGGCCCTTGTCGACCAGCGACTGGATGGCCTGGCGGACGGTGGGACGGGACAGCCCGAGCCGGCCCGCGAGGTCGATCTCGTTGCCGAGGAGGCTGCCGGGCGTGAGGGTGCCGCGCTCGATGGCCGCCTCCAGCTGCTGGGAGAGCTGGAAGTAGAGCGGGACCGGGCTGGTGCGGTCCACGCTGAGCTGGAGCGGCACGGCGGGATCCGGCACGGTTCTGGGCTGCTTGGACACGGGGTGAGCGTAGTGCTCGGGCCATGTTGACGGGAAGTCGTGAAGTCTGATTGTCAGGACAAACTCTTGACAGGACGAGTCGGCACCGCCACCTTTTGGCCATGCGCATCGGACTCATCGGAACGGGACGTATCGGCTCCTTCCACGCGGAGGTGCTGGCCCGCCACCCCTCGGTCACCGAGCTCGTCGTCGCCGACACCGACCCCGCGCGGGCCGCCGCGTCCGCAGCCCGGACCGGGGCGACGGCCACCACGGTCGACGGGCTCTTCGCCGCCGGGCCGGACGCGGTGGTGATCGCCTCGGCGACCGCCGCGCACGCCGGTCTGATCGCCCGCGCGGCCCGCGCCGGGCTCCCCGCCTTCTGCGAGAAGCCGATCGCCCTCGACCTGGCCGGCACCCTGGCCGCCCTCGACGAGGTGGAGAGCGCGGGCACGGTCCTCCAGATCGGCTTCATGCGGCGCTTCGACGCCGGGTACGCGGCGGCCCGCGAGCGCGTCCGGACGGGCGGCCTGGGACGGCTGCACACCGTACGGGCGATCACCTCGGACCCGGCGCCGCCGCCCGCCGCGTATCTGCCGCTCTCCGGCGGGCTCTACCGGGACTGTCTGGTCCACGACTTCGACATCCTGCGGTGGGTGACCGGCCGTGAGGTCACCGAGGTGTACGCGACCGGCTCGGACGCCGGGCCCGCCATGTTCCGCGAGGCCCGGGACGTCTCCACGGCCGCGGCCCTGCTCACCCTCGACGACGGCACCCTCGCCACGGCGACGGCGACGCGGTGCAACGGCGCCGGGTACGACGTCCGGATGGAGTTGGCCGGGGAGCTCGACCAGCTCGCCGTGGGGCTCGGTGAGCGCACTCCGCTGACCTCCGTCGAGCCGGGGGCCGTCGCGCCCGCCGCCACCCCCTGGCCCGGCTTCCTGGAGCGGTTCGCGCCCGCCTACCGGGCCGAGCTCGACGCCTTCGTACGGGTCGTGCGAGGGGAGCTCGCCAACCCGTGCGACGGCCGTGAGGCGCTGCGCGCGCTGCGGGTCGCGGAGGCGTGCGAGCGCTCCCGGCACGAGCGCCGCCCGGTGGCGCTCGCGGAGTTCACCGGCTGAGGCACCGGGTGCCCCCGCTCCCCCGCGCCGCCTTCTACCCTGGCTGCAGCGAGGGGAGGCGTGGTGCACAGGCGTTGGTGGTTCATGGGCATGGTGCGCCCGGCCGCTTCCGCGCCACCGGCGTGGGAGCCGTCCAAGGAGGAGCAGCAGCGCGTCCTGGACGAGTGGGAGACGGCCCGCGAACGGCTGGAGCGGCTGGTGTCGGCCCGGGTGACGGCCGTCGGCGATGTGCTGCGGGCCGCCGAACTCCCGGTCGCGGCGGGCGGTACGGAGCCGGCGCGGCCCGGCGGCGACGCGGACGACTACGCGTGGGTGCTCGACGCCTTCCAGGCCGCCGGCAAGCTCCTGGACGAGGCGGCCGATCTGCCGGACCTGGCCGCCGCCGCGGTCCTGGCCGAACGCGCGCTGGTCCGGTTCGCCGCGCTGCACGCCCGCCGCGCGGGGCAGCCGGTGCCGAGGCCGCCCGAGCGCTGCTACTACAACCCGCTGCACGCGGCGGCCGAGAGCGCCGGGGCGCCCGCGCGCAAACAGCACCGCCGGCGCGCCCGGCGCCGGACCGGGCCGCGCGAGGCGGCGGCCGACCGCCGTCCCGCCTGCGCGTCCTGCCGCAAGGCGATCCTGGCGGGGCAGCCGCCGGACGTACTGCCCGCGCTGGTCCCGGTGAAGGTGTCCCGGCGGCGCACCGCGCGCCTGCTGGTGCCGTACTACTCGGTGCCCCAGCAGTGGTCGCTGTGGTCCCTCTCGGCGTGCGGGGCGTACGGCGAGGAGTGGCCCGCGCTGGTGCTGCGCGGCGAGCACCGGCGCAGAGCGGAAGCCGCCCGCAGGGCGTGAGCGCCGCGCCTCACCCTTCGTCCGCCCTCACCAGCGCACCGGCAGATGCCGTACGCCCCGGATGAGCATGCCGGGCAGCCACTCCAACCGGTCGGCGTCCCCGGCGAGTTCGAGACCGGGCGCGCGCTCCAGGAGCGTACGGACCGCGATGCGGCCCTCCATCCGGGCGAGCGGGGCGCCCAGGCAGTAGTGGATGCCGTGGCCGAAGCCGAGGTGGCCCCGCGGGGTGCGGTGGATGTCGAAGCGGTCCGGGTCGGGGTGGCGGGCGGGGTCGCGTCCGGCGGAGGCGAGGCCGACCAGGACGGTCGCCCCGGCCGGGATGACGGTCCCGCCGCACTCGACGTCCTCGCGCGCGTAGCGGTACGTGGCCGTCTCCACCGGGCCGTCGTAGCGCAGCATCTCCTCGACGGCCCCGTCGATCAGACCGTCGAAGTCGGCGCGGAGCGCGGCCAGTTGGTCCGGGTGCGCGAGGAGGGCCCGTACTCCGTTGGAGATGAGGTTCACGGTGGTCTCGTGGCCAGCCACGAGCAGCAGGAAGGCCATGCCGATGAGCTCGTCCGGGGACAGCTGGTCGCCGTCCTCGTGCCGGGTGCGGATGAGGGCGCTCATCAGGTCGTCCGCCGGGGCGGTGGCGCGCTTGTCCTCGATGAGCCCGACCAGATAGGCGCCCATCTCCAGCGCGGAGGTGTTCGTCCCGTCGTTCCCGGTGGGGGCGACCGCCTCGTTGGAGAGCCGGCGGAAGGTTTCCCGGTCCAGGTCGGGGACGCCCAGGAGTTCGCAGATGACTGTGATCGGCAGGGGGAAGGCGAACGCGTCGACCAGGTCGGCGCTGCGGCCGGGAGCGGCCAGCATGGTGTCGAGCAGCGTGTCGGTGATCTCCTGCACGCGCGGGCGCAGCGCCTCGATCCGGCGCGAGGTGAACTCGCGCGCCACCAGCTTGCGCAGCCGGGTGTGCTGGGGCGGGTCGGAGTCCAGCATGTTGGCGCTGACCGCGGTGAACTCGCCCTCGGCGGCGATGGCCCGCCAGTCCTTGGAGAAACGGCCGTCGGCGAGCGCGGCCCGCGCCTCGTCGTGTCCGACGATCAGCCAGACCTCGTCCATCTCGCGGGTGCGCACCCGGTGCACCGGACCCTCCGCGCGCAGCTTCGCGTAGTACGGATACGGGTGGGCGGTGAAGTCCTCGTGGTCACGCAGGTCTACGAGCGGCACAGTTCGGTTCCCCTCCGGCGGTCCGCTTCAGCCTACGTCGCCGTCCCCGTCGAGGAGCCCCGCGTCATGGACGAGCAGAGCGATCTGGACACGGTTGTTGAGCCCCAGCTTGGCGAGCACCCGCGAGACATGGGTCTTCACGGTGGGCACGCTGAGGAAGAGGGCGGCGGAGATCTCCGCGTTGGACTGGCCCCGGCCGACCGCGACGGCCACCTCCCGCTCTCGCTCGGCGAGTTGGCCGATCCTCGCCCGTGCCCGGGCCGCCCGGTCACCGGGCCCCTCCGGGGCGCCCGCGATCTGGTGCATCAACTGGCGGGTGACGGCCGGCGAGAGCACCGGCTCGCCTGCCGCGACCCGGCGTACGGCGGCGACGATCTCGGCGGGCGCGGTGTCCTTCAGGACGAACCCGGCGGCGCCCGCGCGCAGCGCCCGTACCACCTGCTCGTCGGCGTGGAAGGTGGTCAGGACGATGACCTCGGGGGCGTCGGGGCGGGCGCGCAGGAGCTCGGTGGCGGCGAGCCCGTCGACGGTCGGCATCCGGATGTCCATGAGGACCACGTCCGGGCGCAGCCGGTCGGTCAGCTCCTCGACCTGGGAGCCGTCGGAGGCCTCGCCCACGATCTCCAGATCCTCGGAGCCGCCGAACATGAAGGTGAGTCCCGCGCGGACGAGGGGGTCGTCGTCGACGACGAGCAGCCGGATGGTCATGAGGGCCACGGTAGCCAGGCGCGGACCTCGAACCCGCCACCGGGCAGCGGCCCGTGCTCCAGCCGGCCGCCCGCGAGCGTGGCCCGCTCGGTCAGCCCGATCAGCCCCTGCCCCGAGCCGGGCACCTCGGGCACGTCCCCGACGGGGGCGGGGTTGCGCACCTCGATGCCGAGCCCGTCGCCCGGGCGGCCGGTGACGGTCACGGTGACCTCGGCGCCGGGGGCGTGCTTGCGGGCGTTGGTGAGAGCCTCCTGGGCGATGCGGTAGGCGTTGCGTCCGGTGGCCGCGGGGACGCTCTCCGGGTCCCCGATCCGGCTGTCGAGGGTGACCTTCATCCCGGCCTCGCGGGACTCGGCGACCAGCGCCTCCAGGGTGGCGAGGGTCGGCTGGGGCCGGTCCTCGGCGCCCTCGTCGGGGCTGCGCAGCACACCGATGATCTGGCGCAGGTCCTGGAGGGCCTCGTGGGCGCTGTCGCGGATGACCCCGGCGGCGCGGGCGACCTCGGCCGGGGGCGCGTCCGGGCGGAACTCCAGGCCGCCCGCGTGCACGCTGAGCAGGGTGAGCCGGTGGGCCAGTACGTCGTGCATCTCGCGGGCGATGGCCTCACGGGCGAGCCGCTGGGCGTGCTCGGCCCGCAGGGCGGCCTCCTCCTCGGCGCGTACGGCCCGCTCGCGCAGCGCGACCACCAGCTGGCGCCGGGCGCGGACGAGCATGCCCCAGCCCATGGCGAGGAGGACCATCAGCGTGCCCATGATGGCGTTGGCCAGCAGTCCGGTGCTCGGGTCGGGGCGCAGGACCGGCTGCACCCACGCGGTGACCAGGGCCGCGGCGCCGACGGTGGCGACGACGGGCTTGAGGGGCCGGTGCACGGCGACGCCGAAGAGGGCGACCAGCACCGCCCCGGAGGCGACCGGGGCGACCGTCGTGACGACGACGAGCGTCCAGGCGAGCCCCACGGGCCAGCGCCGGCGCAGCCACAGCGCGCAGCAGGCGAGGGCCCCCGCCAGCTGGTCGGCCGCCTGGACCGTCTCGGAGTAGTCGGCGGCCTGCGTCATGGCGTCGGCGGCGAGCATGCCGATGCCCACGGCGCAGAGGAAGGCGCAGGTGTCGACGATCCAGTCCCGTACGGTACGGCGCGGCCGGGTGCGGCCGGGCCGGTCGCCCGGCAGTTCGGGGGCGACGACGGCGGACGGCAGCAGCCAGCGGTATTCGGGTCCAGCGCGTGTCATGTCCCCCAAGCTACGCAGGTCAGGGGCGGCGTGGCGGGTTCCGGGCGGGGTGCGCTACCAAAGTCGTACGGTCCGAGAC
>NZ_JBJHPC010000002.1:0-54954 GCF_045257485.1 Streptomyces sp. YS-3
GGGTCAGGGTCCCGGGGGCGGGCGAACACCGCGACAACACGGGGTGTCACCGACGCCAACTCCCGCCCCGGCACTGTCGCTCACCTGCGGGCCGGTGGTGGGTTGCTCGCGCAGTTCCCCGCGCCCCTAGGCATTCAGGGGCGCGGGGAACTGCGCGMKCRGCCCACCACCGGGCCGCAGCCGAACGTCACCGCACCCCGCACGGCGCGGGCCCCGGCTACGCCCGTGACCGCGCCTTGAAGGCCGCCTTACGGGCCTCCTTCGCCGCCTTCTTGTCCGGGTGCAGCCGTCCCATCGCCTCCAGTACGTCCGCGGTCGCGGGGTGCTCCACCCGCCACGCCGCCTCGAAGAAGCCGCTGTGCCGGCCGACCAGGCCCTCCACCAGGCCCTGGAGCTCCTCCAGGTCCCCGTCCATCTCCAGTTGCGCGGCGATCGTGTCCACGGCGAGCCAGAACACCATCGCCTCCGGCGGCGCCGGGACGTCCTGCGCGCCGCGCTCGGCGAGCCAGACCCGGGCGAGGCCGCCCAGCTCCGCGTCGTCCAGGACCTCGCGCAGCGCCGGCTCCGCCTCGGGGCCGGTGAGGGCGAGCGCCTGCTGGCAGTGGAGCCGGCGCAGCGGGCCGCGCGCGTCCGAGCCGCGCGCCGCCGCCAGCAACTCCCGTACCGCGCCCGGGATCTCGTGCCGGGCCAGCCACTGCTCGGTCTCGGCGCGGGCGGCTGCCTCCGGGTAGTAGGCGATGCCGTCGAGCAGCGCGTCGGCGCCCTTGTCCACGAGGTCGCCAACGGCGGGCGCCTCCACGCCCGCCTCCAGCATCCTCGCGCGTACGCCGTAGAGGCCGAGCGGGGTGAGGCGGACCATGCCGTACCGGGCGACGTCCTCGTCGTCGACGGGCGGGGCGGGCTCCTCGCCCTCCTCGGCCATCAGCGCCTCGTCGACCGGCCGGTACTCCACCAGGCCGATCGGTTCGAGCAGGCGGAACTGGTCGTCTAGGCGCATCATCGCGTCGGAGACCTGCTCCAGGATGTCGTCGGTGGGCTCTCCCATGTCGTCGGGGACGATCATCGAGGCGGCGAGCGCGGGCAGCGGCACCGGGCCCTCGCCCGCGCCGCCCTCGGTGACGGTGAGCAGGTACAGATTGCCGAGGACGCCCTCCAGGAAGTCCGCCTCCGCCTGCGGGTCCCAGTCGAGCCGGTCGAAGTCGACCTCGCCGTCGTCCCCGATGAGGTCGGCGAAGTCGTCGAGCACCGGAGCGGTCGCGTCCGCGAAGACCGCGTCGAAGGCGTCCAGCCATACGGTGAGGACGTCCTGCGGGGAGCCGGAGGTGAGCAGGGCCAGGGCCTCCCCCGCCGTGACCGTCCCCTCGCCGTCCTCCTCGCCCTCCTGCTCCGTCTCGGGGTCCTGGACCTCGACGAGCCCGGCGTCGACGGCGACCCGCCACGCCTCGCTCGCGTCCGCGGCGCCGTCGTCGTCGGGGGCCAGCTCCAGCGCCTCGGCCGCCGCGGGCAGTTGCTCCTCGACGAGCTCGCCCCCGGCGCCGACGCGGGTCGCGGGCCCGGCCCAGCGGGCCAGCCGGACCGCGCGGGCGAGCAGCGGGGCGGCGAGGGCCGCGCGCGCGAGTTCGGCCTCGGAGTGCAGCCGCACCGGCGGCAGGGTGGGGCGGTCTCCGGACATCTGTGACGTACTCCTCGGCGATGCGGCGTGGTTGCGGTGTGATGGATGAGACACCCAGCGTAGACGCATTTCGCCGGGTATCGCCGCGCCCGGTCCCCCCTGCGGCCGGGCCGGGCGGCGGGTTCCGGCCGGGGCGCTCGCGGTTGCGTACGGGAATCGGCGGGCGGTGTCCGGGCTCCCGGCGCGGCCGGTTCATCCGGCCGTCGGATTCCGGCCACCCGGCGACCCTTGACAACTGCCCCGCTCAGCCAAGAGATTGACGCGCGTAGAACTTGCCGCACGCCCGGAACACCGCACTCGCGCGTGCGCCGATCCACCCTCACCCTCATCCTCCGGAGTCTGTCGATGCCCGTTCCGAGATCCGCCGCCGTCTCCGCCGTCGTCGCCGCAGCACTGGGCGCCGGTCTGCTCGCCGCCGGTTCGTCGGCCGCCGCCGACCCGGCCGCCCCCACCGCGGCCCGCATCCACGACATCCAGGGCACGACCCGCACCTCGCCGCTGGCCGGCGCGCAGGTGGCCGATGTGCCGGGCGTCGTCACCGGCGTACGGACGTACGGCTCCTCGAAGGGCTTCTGGTTCCAGGACACCGCCCCGGACGACGACCCGGCCACCAGCGAGGGCGTCTTCGTCTTCACGAGCTCGGCGCCGAAGGTGGCCGTCGGTGACGCGGTGACGGTCTCGGGCACGGTCACCGAGTACGTCCCGGGCGGTCTGTCCTCCGGCAACCAGTCGCTGACCCAGATATCCAAGGCGACCGTGACGGTCGTCTCCTCGGGCAACCCGCTGCCCGCCCCGGTCACGGTGACCGCCCGTACCGTCCCGGACCGCTACACCCCGGCCGGCGACCCGGCCGCGGGCAACAGCGTCAACGGACTGACCCTGAAGCCGAAGAAGTACGCCCTGGACTACTACGAGTCCCTGGAGGGCATGAACGTCCGCGTCGGCACCTCGCGGATCGTGGGCGCCACCGACCCGTACAGCGAGCTGTGGGTCACCGTGAAGCCGCACGAGAACCGCACCCGGCGGGGCGGCACGCTCTACGCGTCCTACCGCGACCAGAACACCGGCCGGCTCCAGATCCAGAGCCTGGTGCCCAGCGCCCAGCAGCCGTTCCCCAAGGCGAACGTCGGCGACACGCTGACCGGCGGCGCCGAGGGCCCGCTGGACTTCAACCAGTTCGGCGGCTACACGATCACCGCCCGCACCCTCGGCACGGTCGAGGACAAGGGCCTGAAGCGGGAGAGCACCCGCAAGCAGCGCACCGGCGAGCTCGCGGTCGCCACGTACAACGTGGAGAACCTGGACCCGTCCGACCCGCAGGCCAAGTTCGACGCCCTGGCCGACGGCATCGTCACCCACCTCGCCTCGCCCGACATCGTGGCCCTGGAAGAGATCCAGGACGACAACGGCGCCAAGAACGACGGCACGGTCGGCGCCGCCGCCACCATCAAGAAGTTCACGGACGCGATCGCCGCCAAGGGCGGGCCCGCCTACCAGTGGCGCTCGATCGACCCGGAGAACCTCAAGGACGGCGGCGAGCCCGGCGGCAACATCCGCCAGGTGTTCCTCTTCAACCCGGCGCGGGTCTCCTTCACCGACCGCCCCGGCGGCGACGCGCACACCGCCGTCGGCGTCACCGCCGCCAAGGGCCGCCCGGCCCTCACCCTCTCCCCCGGCCGGATCGACCCGGCGAACCCGGCGTGGGCGGACAGCCGCAAGCCGCTCGCGGGCGAGTTCGTCTTCCAGGGGAAGACGGTCTTCGTCATCGCCAACCACTTCGCGTCCAAGGGCGGCGACGAGGGCCTGGTCTCGCAGCACCAGCCGGTGCCGCGCTCCTCGGAGGCGAAGCGGCTGCTCCAGGCGCAGGCCGTGAACGGCTTCGTGAAGCAGCTCCTCGCGGTCGACAGGCACGCCCGGGTCCTCGCGCTCGGCGACATCAACGACTTCGACTTCTCGGGCACCACCAAGGCCCTGGAGGACGGGGGCGCGCTGCGCTCGGCGTTCCGTACGCTGCCCGAGAAGGAGCGTTACTCCTACGTCTACCAGGGCAACACGCAGGTCCTCGACCAGATCCTGACCAGCCCGGCCGTGCGCGGCTTCGACTACGACAGCGTGCACATCAACGCGGAGTTCGCCGACCAGACCAGCGACCACGACCCGCAGGTCATCCGCTTCCGCCCGTAGGTCAGACGGCCGGGGTGACGGTCAGCGCCGGGAGGTAGCGCGTCACCCCGCCGCCGGTGACGCCCGGGTGGTCGCGCACCCGGGCCCACTGCGGGGTGTCCGAGCCGACCCCGGCGCCGGGCCCGGCCAGGGCGTCGATGTGGGCCCGCTCGCTCTCCCACTCGGCGTAGTTGAGGACGCGGGTGCCGTCCAGGCTGGTGTGGAAGTGGGCGGAGATGCCTCCCGGGGGCAGGTCGGGGTCGGTGGCCAGGGCCTCGAAGACGCCGTCCACCCAGGCCCGCTGGCGGCGCGGGTCGGGGCCCTCGAACTCCACGTCGACGACGACCACGCAGCCGGGCGTACGGGGGGCGCCCGGCCGCGGGTCA
Organism: Streptomyces sp. YS-3; assembly: GCF_045257485.1. Taxonomy (NCBI): domain Bacteria; kingdom Bacillati; phylum Actinomycetota; class Actinomycetes; order Kitasatosporales; family Streptomycetaceae; genus Streptomyces; species Streptomyces sp. YS-3. Next base: position 4,222 of record NZ_JBJHPC010000002.1, read on the forward strand.
CTGCTGCGGTAGAGCTCGTAGGAGTGCAGTCCCACCCGCTCGATGCCGGGGACGGCCGCGTCGATCTCGGCGTTGCGGTCGTCCCGGAACCGCCGCACGAAGTCCTGGTACGCCGACTCGCTCCGCCACTGCGAGTAGTGCAGCAGTCGGTCGCCGTCGGTCCCGGTGAGGACGCTGTAGGAGAGCAGTCCCGAGTCCGGCCAGTCCCGGCCGCCCCACGCCTTCGCGATCGCCTCGACGGCGGCCCGCTGCCGCTCGGGGGTGCCCGTGCGCCAGACGCTGGACTTGACCACGCCGACGCCGGGTCGGCGCGGATCGGGCAGGGCGTGGAAGGTGGCGTCGGTGGGCGTCGCGGCCATGGTGGGCTCCCGGTGATCGTGGCGGTGGCGTGCGGTGGACGATCACCATCCTGAAACGTCAAGGTCACTTGAGGTCAAGGCCGGCCGGGCTCCCGGCCCGCTCACCTCTCCCGTTCGCCTCTCCCCGCTCACCTCTCCTGGTCGCCGAGCCGCGCCAGCTCGCTCTGGAACCAGTCGAGCCGGGCCTGGAGCAGCGCCGCCTCCGCGACCAGCTCCGGGAAGCTCCGGCCGGGCCCGGTACTCGCGCCGGTGGCGGGCGCGGCCGTGACCTTCAGTCCGTCGCCGCCCCGCCGGGCGAAGTCGTCGAACCCCACGACCGCGCGCGGCCCGGCGCACACCGCGCAGACCGGCTCCACGGCCCGCCAGCCGGGCCGCCCCCAGCCCGCGTCGGCGAGACCGGTCGGGGGCCGCTGGCAGCGGCACGGCCCGGCCGTGGCGGTACGCACGCGCTGGCGGGCGTAGCGCATCCCGCGCTCGAAGCGGATGTAGCGCCCGAGCACCGCCACTTCGAGCAGCAGCGCCCGGCCGTGCTCGGCCGTGCAGGTCAGCGCCGCGGCCCCGGCGCGCTCGTGCAGACAGTGGAAGCCGCAGTCGCAGAGCCTGGACGGGGAGCGGTGGCGCCGCCCGTAGGCGCAGTGCGCGTCGTCGAGGACGCCGTAGGGCAGGGCGGCGCCGAGCGAGACACCGAGGAACCCGGCCCGCGAGCCGTCCCGGGAGAGCGCCCCATGAGCGATCTTGTAGCCGGTGGGCGGCTCCGTCGGACGTTCCTCGGGGAGCCGCAGCCTCATCGGGCCGCCGTCACCTCGGCGGGCTCCCCGGCCGGGACCTCCTCGGGCAGGGGCGGCGCCTCGTCCCGGACGACGTCCTCGGGCTGTTCCTCCGCGACCCCGGTGGCGAGAGCCTTGCCGAGCCTCATGACGACCTCCGACGGGACGACGGTACGGACATGAACGGACACACCGTTCCCCCATGGTGGCGTACGCGCGGGCACCCGCCAAGAGCGCCTGCCCGTGCGACACTTCAGCGCTGCTGTTGATGAACGGCAAGCAGATCTAAGTAGACCTTCATGCTCATCGCGGCCCAGACTGCGCCAATGAGCACTCCCCGCCCCTTCGGGCGCGCACTCTGCGCCATGATCACGCCGTTCACCGCCGACGACCGTCTCGACCTCGACCACGCGCGACGGCTCGCGGCACATCTGGTGGCCGAGGGCTGCGACGGCCTGGTGCTCAGCGGCACCACCGGCGAGTCGCCCACCACGACCGACGCGGAGAAGGCGGCGCTGGTCCGGGCGGTGCGCGCGGAGGTCGGCGCGGACGTCCACGTCGTGGCCGGGGTGGGCACCGCCTCCACCCGGCACACCGTGGAGCTGGCCCGCCAGGCCGAGGAGGCGGGCGCGAACGGCCTGCTGGTGGTCTCGCCGTACTACAGCCGGCCGCCCGAGGAGGCGGTGGAGGCGCACTTGCGCACGGTGGCGGACGCCACGGGCCTCCCGGTGATGCTCTACGACATCCCCGGCCGCACGGGCGTCCGGATCGGCACGGACACCCTGCTGCGGCTGGCGGGGCACGAGCGGATCGTGGCGGTCAAGGACTGCGCGTACGACCTGTTCGCCTCGACCAAGGTCATCGGCCGCACCTCGCTGGCGTACTACTCGGGCTGCGAGGAGACGAACCTGCCGCTGTACGCGGTGGGCGGCGCGGGCTACGTCAGTACGGTGGCGAACGTGGCCCCGGCCCAGATGCGGGCGCCGCTGGACGCCCACGACAAGGGCGACCCGACGGAGGCGCCCCGCCTCAACCACCTCACGCTCCCGCTGACGGAGCTGATGATGGCGTCGGGCCTGCCGGGCACGGTGACCGCGAAGGCCCTGCTGGGCAGTCCGGTGCGGGAACCGCTGCGACCCGCGTCCCCGGACCGGGCCGCCGCGCTGCGCACGGCCTACGACGACCTGGTCCGGGAGTCCGCACGCCGTCAGTTGTGACGTTTGTAGACCCCGAGCTGTTGGACAGCCTAAACATCCACTCCTCGCTGAGAATGCGGATCAACCACGGGTTGGCGAACCGGCCGGAGCCTCACCTCAGTGGATCACTGGCGAGGGGACGCGGGTCCGTTCCGCGGCGACCCAGAGGTAGGCACGCGCCTTGCCATGGGGCGTTGTGCACCTCACTCCCCGACCTCGTAGCGCACCAGGATCTCGTCATTCCGGCGATTGAAATCGAAGGACCTCCCAGCCGGACCCGCAGTCATATCGGCATAGAGCAGCGCTTCCAGCACAGGAAAGTCCTTCAGCTGGTCTTCCGTGGCCGCGCTGCCGGAGTTATGGGCGACGAGGCGCACGAGTCGTGTCGGCGTCCCAACACTCTCCGGGCGGCGAGCGTCATCGAGCGGATGAAGCCGGTCCACTTCGACTCCGGAGTGCAGCCGATGTCATGGAGCCGCGCGGCAGCGACGAACAGACCAGAGGCTTCCTCGAACAAGGCTGCTGATGCCTCGCGAGCACGAGCTACCACGTCTGAGTGCTCAACCAGCGCAGATCGCACGGCAACTGAAAAGGGCAGGCGACAGACAACATGGGAGCGAAAACCTAGGCGCACAGCGCGGTAGAACTGCCCTACTTCAGCAAGGTCGTTCGGGCGTGCGCCGCCTCTGCGGCGCGGCCTGCCTCCCGTCTCCGCCCCGGCTGGCCGCACCCGGCGGCTAAGGGCACGCCGTGGGAGAAACCCCTCTGCGGCTGGGGCGGTCGGCTACCTTCTCTTCTTTTGTCGGCCTACAAAGCCACTCAGCTCTGGGCTCACATCGTTGATTTCAACATAGGCAGAGTAGAGGCGCGGCACGAGGAAAATGAAGATAATCAGGACATAGGAGCTAATGGCTGCGGCGAAAGCTGCCCAGAAGCCGTATAGGTGACCCTCTTTCGTGGCGCTCACGTTCATCCCGACCACCAACGTGGCGGCGTCGAGAGCGCAAAGCAGAGACCCCGTGAGGAGATGGGCAGCTGTTTCGTCAAGCATCCCTTTCTCAACCTCATAGCGGCTCTCCTCAGAGGAGTCCACCCATTCTTTCACTTTCAGCCTAAGAGTAGAGAGGTGAGTGAAGGCGCTCAGCATTCCCCCTGCCAAGAGGGCTACGCCCGTCAAGAGCGCTCCCGGGGTGGATAGATGACCTCCTCTAAGCCACATGAGCAGAAACACGAGCATTGGTACACCAAGCGATAGTCTCGCCGCTACATCCGGGCGGGGAGGCGTGTACCTACCGTCCGTCAAGCCCTTCCAGTGACCACGCAGCACTGGGATGAAGTTGAACCGACTGAACACCACACGCCTCCCCCTGGTCCTAGGAGACGGGCCAGCCGATGCCTACCTTCACCGCAGGCTGGAGTGCTGCTGCCGTCTCTCTCACTGCAGCATAGAACCTAGATGTGACAGGCGGCTGATCCTCAGACAGGCGGTACGTGAAAATGTCGGTCATCTGCGTGGGCTTCACACGCTTGACCTGACCGTCGGGATCCTCGATCTGCACCCAACCGTCGTCCAGCTCCATATCTGCGATCTGAGGACCAACGATGGCCGCCAATTGCCTGGCCCCTTGTTCATTGGTGACGCCGATCTCACTATCTCCTTCCGTATGCCGTTTACGTTGATACCAGCCCTGCACAACCTTGACGGCCTTATCCATGCGACTCGAAATGGCTAGAGATGCCGTAATCTCGATATCCTTTACCGAGCGAGTCCTGCCGGCCGTCGTGGCATGCTTCACGAGCACTAGCGTCTGAGCCTGCCCCTCCCGAATCATCTCCGCGAGGCGGTTCTCATCAGCCAGAGGAGTAACCGAAATGCGCCACCAGGCTCCTTCATCCCTTCCCTGAGTCGCCTCATCTCGAGACTTCTTATTCATCCACCGAGTAACCTGCGAGACAGGGCAAGAGCGGCCAATTGTCTCAACGGCGAGGATTCCGGTTTCGCCTCCTTCGGGAAAAGCAAAAATTACGCGAAAAAGATTACTGGCCGCCTTGTCCTTGATGTCCGTGTCGCTGCCGGCAGCATCACCTATCGCCTTCGCGTGGCTACCAAACTTACCGGCCCACACAGTGGCACGGATGGTGTTGTCGACTACCCGTACTTCCTCGACCCGGAGGGCTGGCTTACCGAAGGCACCCAGTTCCTCGACCGCGGCCTGACTATCCTCCGTCGGATCCCCTACCGCTGTTCCCATGGACAGTGCCTTCAGTAGCGCCTCAGCTATCTCCTGGTACGGCTCACCTTTGCAGTCTGCGAGGTCCAGGGAGCTTCGCTTGAATCCCCGGAAGACTTGGAAGGTGAAGAGGCGGTAGCCGTAGGAGGTCATATGTGTTCCTGACTCTTGAGTCCTGCTTAATCACGCAGGGTAGGCGAGCCGTGGATACTCCTCGGCCGAGTCATCTAACTTGTTGCTAGACTGCGACACTTCGCGCCCTTGCAGTAGCACGGTCCCCACACTGCCCGAGCTACCGAACCCTCATACATGAGCGCCCTCCCGGGCCGCCCTCAGGCTGCGGAAGGGCGCTCAAGATGACCCACGTCGACAGCTGCGGACAGTTCAGCGGCAGGTCAGAGCGTTGATCGATAAGAAGGCCGCAAGTCACGGCCGCCCATGATCAGTTGTGACTGTGCAGGACCTCGTTGAGCCCGCCCCACACGGCGTTGTTGGGCCGGGCCTCGACGGCGCCGGTGACCGAGTTGCGACGGAAGAGGATGTGGGAGGCGCCCGACAGTTCGCGGGCCTTAACGATCTGTCCGTCCGGCATCGTCACCCGCGTACCGGCGGTGACGTACAGCCCCGCCTCCACCACGCACTCGTCGCCGAGCGCGATGCCCACGCCCGCCTCGGCACCCACCAGGCACCGCTCGCCGATGACGATACGGACGTTGCCGCCGCCCGAGAGCGTGCCCATCGTGGAGGCGCCGCCGCCGATGTCGGAGCCGTTGCCGACGACGACTCCGGCGGAGATGCGGCCCTCGACCATCGAGGTGCCCAGGGTGCCCGCGTTGAAGTTCACGAAGCCCTCGTGCATCACGGTGGTGCCCTCGGCCAGGTGCGCGCCCAGGCGCACCCGGTCGGCGTCGGCGATGCGGACGCCCTTGGGGGCCACGTAGTCCGTCATGCGCGGGAACTTGTCGATGGACGTGACCTGGAGGTGCAGTCCGGCGGCGCGGGCGTTCAGCCGCACCGTCTCGACGTCGTCGACGGCGACCGGGCCGAGCGAGGTCCAGGCGACGTTGGCGAGCAGGCCGAAGAGGCCGTCCAGGTTCTGGCCGTGCGGCTTGACCAGGCGGTGCGAGAGCAGGTGCAGCCGCAGATAGGCGTCGTGGGCGTCGAGCGGCTTGTCGTCGAGCGAGGCGATGACCGTACGGACGGCGACGACCTCGACGCCCCGGCGCTCGTCGGCGCCGAGCGCGGCGGCGGCGCCCTTGCCGAGGAGGGCGGTGGCCCGCTCGGCGGTCAGGCGCTCGGTGCCGGCGGGGCCGGGCTCGGCGGTGAGCTCGGGGGCGGGGAACCAGGTGTCGAGGACGGTGCCGTCGCCGGCGAGGGTGGCGAGGCCGGCGGCGACGGCGCCGGTGGAGCGAGAAGCAGTAGCAGTCGTGTCGGTCATAGCGGAAAACCTAACCGGCGGCGGCCCGCAGGGTCGAACCGGTCTCAGGTGCCGGGCGCGCGTCGCCGCCCGTGTCACCCCCGGTCAGCGGCCCCGGCAGCCTGCGCGCCCACAGCACCGCCAGCCCGGCGAGGCCCGCGAGGACGGCGCACAGGGGCCACAGCAGAGCGGGCGCGGCGGTGTACAGGGCGCCGCCCAGCGGCGGGGCCAGCACCTGGCCGCTGATGGAGGCGCCCGCGTACAGGCTCTGGAAGCGGCCCTGGGCGTGCGGCGGTGCCTGGTCGGCCACGTACGCGGTGGCGGTGGTCTTGTAGAGGATCTCGCCGAGGGTGAGCGACACCATCAGGGCGACGGCCCAGCCCAGGGCGGCGCCCGGGATCAGCAGGGCGTATCCGAGGCCGACCAGGAGCAGTCCGCAGCCGACGACGCTCAGCGGCGCACGGCCGCGCAGGGCGTGGGCGGCGGGGAGTTCGAGGCAGAGGATCACCGCGCTGTTGAGGGCGATCAGCCAGCCGTAGACATGGGCGTCCATGCCGTGGTCGCCCAGGAAGACGGGCAGTGTGGAGTACTGCTGGCGGTAGACGAGGTCGACGCAGACGATCGCGGCGAGCAGCACCGGCACGGCGGGCCGGACCCGCAGCTCGCGCCGGAGGCCGGGTGCCCGGGGGTCGTGGACCGGCTCGGCGTGGGCGGCCCCGCGGGCGGGCAGCACCCGGGCCGCGTACGCCGCGAAGAGCAGGGTGCCGGCGCCGTCGGCGACGAAGAGCCAGTCGTACGACCAGTGGGCGGCGACCAGGGCGCCGAGCGGCGGGCCGACGGTGAAGCCCGCGTTGGACGCGAACCGCATCACGGCGAAGCCCTGGCGGCGGCTGCCCTCGGGGACGCCGACGGCGACGAGCGCGGAGTTCGCGGCCCGTACGACTCCGGAGGCGTACTGGGCGAGCGGCAGCGCGGCGATCAGGACGGGGGTCGCCAGCAGGCCGAGGACGGCCAGCAGGACGCCGCTGACGACTGATCCCGCGAGCAGGGCGCGCCGGTGGCCGTACCGGTCGCCGAACCAGCCGCCGGTGAGGTTCCCGGCGACCAGGCCCACACCGCCGATCCCGCCGATCACTCCGGCGTGGCCGACGCTCAGGCCGCGCGGGCCGGTCAGATACACGAAGAGGTAGATGAACGTGAAGCTGACGACCGCGTTGAAGAAGATGCCGAAGCACAGCAGCCGGACGTCTCCCGGCACCGCGCGCAAGGTCTTCACGCCGTGGCCCCCCTGGTCTCGGTCCGCACGGGCGAACTGGTGAGTTCCTTATGGGAACGGACTATGTCAGCATGGGGTTCGCAGGTCAACGGCGTACGGAAGGATGGAGCCATGCCTCAACGCACCCGGCTCCACGACGAGCACTGCGCCATCGCCCAGGCCCTGGACGTCGTCGGCGACTGGTGGACCCTCCTGATCGTGCGCGACGCCGCACGCGGGGTGCACCGCTTCGACGCGCTCCAGCGCGAGCTCGGCATGTCCCGGAAGGTGCTCGCCGAGCGGCTGAAGCTGCTGGTGGAGACGGGGGTGCTGAGCCGGGAGCCGTACCAGGAGCGCCCGGTGCGGTACGAGTACCGGCTCACTCCGCGTGGCCGTGCCCTGCTGCCCGTACTGATCGCGCTCCAGGACTGGGGTGACACCTGGGTGCTGGGAGAGGGAGAGACGATGGCCACGGCGACGGAGCGGTCCGGGGAGACCGGGCGGGTGCGGGAGCTGGTGGGAACGAGGGTGCCCGCGCTCGAACTCACCGATTTCGACGGGCGGTCGCGGGACCCGGTGTCGCGGGAGAGCGCGTACACCGTGCTCTACTGCTTCCCCGGCGCCTACGCCCGCAAGGAGTCCTATCCCCCGGGCTGGGCGGGCATCCCCGGGGCGCCGGGCTGCACGCTGGAGTCGTGCACCTTCCGCGACCAGCTCGCCGAGTTCACGGCGGCGGGCGCGAGCGTGCACGGCGTGTCCACCCAACGCCCGGACGAGCAGCGGGCGTTCGCGGACAAGGAGGGGCTGCGCTTCCCGCTCCTGTCGGACGCGGACCTGGAGCTGACGGCCGCGCTGCGGCTGCCGACGTTCCGCACGGCGGGGGTGAGCCGCCTCAAGCGCCTCACGCTGGTCATCGCCCGGGACCGGACGGTGGTCGAGGCGCTGTACCCGATCACCGACATCGAGGCGAGCGTACGGTCGGCGCTGGAGGCGGTCCGCCGGGCGGCCGGCGAGGGCTGAGTCCCGGGCACCCGCGTCAGCCCTTGGCGGCCCGGGCGGCGAGCCGGTTCGAGAGGGCCTCGACACGGGGCCGCAGCCGGGTGTTCTGGAAGGCCCGGATGCGCCAACGGCCGTCCGCGCCACGGACCATGACGTACGTCTGCACGGAGAGCGCCCGCCGCGAGGGCCTGCGCGCCCGGCCCTTGAGCACGCCGCCGCGCGCGTGGACGAGGGCGACACCGGGGGCGGGGAAGTCCGCGGCGGTGATCTCCGCGTACAGCCGTGAGCCCTTGAGGACGCCGTCGAAGAGGCCCCGGTGCCCTTCGACCACCGCCTCGCGGCCGATGAGGCGGCCCCCGAAGAAGGTGACGTAGTCGGCGTCCTCGGTGAAGTGCGACCCGTACGCGTCGGCGTCGCCCCAGGCGAGGCGGTGATCCTCGAACAGCGCGCGGACGGAGTGGAGGTCGGCGTCGGTGGCGGGGGCGGTCGGAGCGGGCATGGCTGTCTCCCGGGCTTCGGATACGATTGACTGCACGCATGCAATATATGCAGGCATGCATGTGTTAGGCAATCCCCCACGAGGACAGGACCAGCCATGCCGGACCGGAAGAGAGCGCGGGAGACCGAGGACCTGCTGCGGCGAGGCGCGGGCACGTACCGCGCGTATCTGACCGCCGTCGTCCTGCACGGCCAGGCCGCCGCCGACGTCCTCGGCCAGAACCCGACCGACCTCTACGCCCTCAACGTCCTGGAGCTGGCGGGGCCGCTCACCACGGGGGCGCTCGCCGAACGGATCGGACTGACCCAGTCCGCGACGACCCGGCTGGTGGACCGGCTGGAGAAGGCGGGCCGGCTGCGCCGCACCCCGGACCCGGCCGACCGCCGGCGGGTGGTGGTCGAACCGGTCCCGGTCCCGGCGGAGGAGGACGAGCAGGCGTTCGGCGCCGCGCGCCGGCGGATGGCGGAGGTGTTCGGCGGCTTCGACCCGGACGAACTGGCCGTCCTGTTCCGCTACTTCGAGGCCGCCGCCCCCGCACTGCGGGAGGCGACGGCCGAGACGAAGGGGGTGCCGCCGGCGGGGGTCGGCCGGTGACGGCGAGCCAGGTGGCGCGGGACTTCTGCCACTCGGGGCGGGCGAGTTCCCTGGCCTCGGCCCCGTCCCCGTAGAGTTCCGCCGACCCGGCGTCCGTGATCAGCTGGGCACCGACAGATCGGAGACGGCGGACGCGAGGCAGCCGGGCCGACCGGGGTCGCGCACCGCCCCGTCCGCCCCCTCCCCGACAACGCGAAAGGACCCCCGGCACCATCCGGCACCAGGGGTCCCCCACATCGCACAGACGGGATCAGACGTTGAACCCCAGCGCACGCAGCTGCTCGCGGCCGTCGTCCGTGATCTTGTCCGGGCCCCACGGCGGCATCCAGACCCAGTTGATCTTGAGTTCGTTGACGATGCCGTCGGTCGCGGCCTTCGCCTGGTCCTCGATCACGTCGGTCAGCGGGCAGGCCGCGGACGTCAGGGTCATGTCGAGTGTGGCGATGTTGGCGTCGTCGATGTGGATGCCGTAGATGAGGCCCAGGTTGACGACGTCGATGCCCAGCTCGGGGTCGACGACGTCGTACAGCGCCTCACGGACTTCTTCCTCCGAGGCCGGCTTCAAGGTGGCCTCTGCGTTCTCGGTCATGCGCTCTTCCTCTCGGCTTCGGCGCCCAGCGCCTGGGCCGTCGCGTCCTTCCAGGCCATCCAGCTCAGCAGAGCACACTTCACGCGCGCGGGGTACTTGGAGACACCGGCGAACGCGACCGCGTCCTCCAGCACCTCCTCCATCGCGTCGTCCGGCTCCAGCTGGCCCTTGGACTGCATCAGCTCCAGGAAGGTCTCCTGGATGCGCCGTGCCTCGTCGAGCTCCTTGCCGACCAGCAGGTCGTTGAGGACCGAGGCGCTGGCCTGGCTGATGGAGCAGCCCTGACCCTCGTAACTGATGTCCGAGATCTGCGAGCCCTCGTACTTCACCCGCAGGGTGATCTCGTCCCCGCACGTCGGGTTCACGTGGTGCACCTCGGCGTCACCGTCCCGCAAGCCCCGCCCGTGCGGATGCTTGTAGTGGTCCAGGATGACGTCCTGGTACATCGAATCCAGCTTCACAACGAATTACCTCGCGTCCCTGCAATCGCTCGCCGCACGTCTCGACCCCTAGCCGAAGAAGTTCCGTACGTGCTCCAGACCGTCCACCAGGGCGTCGACCTCGGCCGGCGTGGAGTACAGATAGAAAGACGCTCGCGTGGTCGCGGGAATTCCGTAGCGCAGGCAGGCCGGGCGCGCGCAGTGGTGGCCCACGCGGACCGCGATGCCCTCCTCGTCGAGGACCTGGCCCACGTCGTGCGGGTGGATGTCACCGAGCGTGAAGGAGATCGCGGCGCCCCGGTCCTCGGCCGTGGTGGGGCCGATGATCCGCAGGTCCGGGACCTCCAGGAGGCGCTTGACCGCGTACTCCGTGATCGCGTGCTCATGCGCGGCGATCTTGTCCATGCCGATCGCGGAGAGGTAGTCCACCGCCGCGCCCAGGCCCACGGCCTGCGCGATCGGGGGCGTGCCCGCCTCGAACTTGTGCGGCGCAGGCGCGTACGTCGACGAGTGCATCGAGACCGTCTCGATCATCTCGCCGCCGCCGAGGAACGGGGGAAGGTCCTCCAGCAGCTCCTGGCGGCCCCACAGCACGCCGATGCCCGTCGGGCCGCACATCTTGTGGCCGGTGAAGGCCACGAAGTCGGCCTGGAGGGCCTGCACGTCCAGCGGCATGTGCGGCGCGGCCTGCGAGGCGTCGATGCACAGCAGCGCGCCGACCTCCTGGGCACGCCGGACGATCGCCTCGACCGGGTTGACGGTGCCCAGCAGGTTGGAGACCAGCGTAAAGGAGACGATCTTCGTCTTCTCGGTGATGATCTCTTCGATGTTGGAGAGGTCGAGACGACCGTCATCGGTGAGACCGAACCACTTCAGCTTCGCGCCGGTGCGCTGCGCGAGCAGCTGCCACGGCACGATGTTGGAGTGGTGCTCCATCTCCGTGATGACTATCTCGGTCTCGTGGTCCACCCGGTAGGGCTCGTCGGCCCAGCCCAGCATGTTGGCGACCAGGTTGAGCGACTCCGAGGCGTTCTTGGTGAAGATCACTTCGTCGCGGCTGGGCGCGTTGATGAACGCGGCGACCTTGTCACGCGCGCCCTCGTACAGCGCCGTGGCCTCCTCGGCCACCGTGTACACACCACGGTGGACGTTGGCGTTGTGCCGCTCGTAGTACTCGTTGAGGGCGTCGAGCACCTGGCGCGGCTTCTGCGAGGTGGCCGCGCTGTCGAGGTACACGATCTTCTTCCCGTCGTGGACCACACGGTCCAGGAGGGGGAAGTCCTTACGGATCGCCTCGCTGAGGAGATCGGACTCAGTAAGGAGGCCCGGCAGATGTGTCACTCGGATACGCCGCCCTTCGTGTAAGCCTCGTAGCCCTCGTTCTCCAGCTTGTCGGCGAGCTCGGCGCCGCCGGACTCGGCGATGCGGCCGTTCGCGAACACGTGCACGAAGTCGGGCTTGATGTAGCGCAGGATGCGCGTGTAGTGCGTGATCAGCAGCGTGCCGACCTCACCGGTCTCGCGGACGCGGTTGACGCCCTCGGAGACGACGCGCAGGGCGTCGACGTCCAGACCGGAGTCGGTCTCGTCGAGGATCGCGATCTTCGGCTTGAGGAGCTCCAGCTGAAGGATCTCGTGGCGCTTCTTCTCACCACCGGAGAAGCCCTCGTTGACGTTGCGCTCGGCGAAGGCCGGGTCCATCTGGAGCTGCTCCATCGCGGACTTGACCTCCTTCACCCAGGTACGCAGCTTGGGGGCCTCGCCGCGCACGGCGGTGGCGGAGGTGCGCAGGAAGTTGGAGACCGAGACACCGGGGACCTCGACCGGGTACTGCATGGCGAGGAAGACGCCGGCGCGGGCACGCTCGTCGACGGACATCTCCAGGACGTTCTCCCCGTCCAGGGTGACCGTACCGCCGGTGATCGTGTACTTGGGGTGACCCGCGAGCGAGTACGCGAGGGTGGACTTGCCGGAGCCGTTGGGACCCATGATGGCGTGGGTCTCGCCCTGCCTCACGGTCAGGTCGACGCCCTTGAGGATCTCCCGGGGGCCGTTCTCGGCTTCCACGGTGACGTGCAGGTCGCGGATTTCAAGCGTTGCCATGGGGACTTAGTTCTCCTGGGATACGGAGACGAGCACATCGTCCCCTTCGATCTTTACGGGGTATACGGGCACGGGTCGCGTCGCGGGGAGGCCGGACGGCTTGCCGGTGCGCAGGTCGAAGCTGGAGCCGTGCAGCCAGCACTCGATCTGGCAGTCCTCCACCTCGCCCTCCGACAGCGAGACGTTGGCGTGCGAGCAGATGTCGTTGATCGCGAACACCTCGCCCGCCGTACGGACGACCGACACCGGCGTGCCGTCGAGCTCCACCCGCCTGGGGGTGTCCTCTTCCAGCTCGCTCAGTGCGCAGACGCGGACGAAGGCGCTCATCAGACGGACGCCTCCAGCTCCGCCTCGATCTTGGCGAGCAGGCGCTCCTCGACGTCCGCCACACCGACCTGCTGGACGAGCTCGGCGAAGAAGCCGCGCACCACCAGCCGGCGGGCCTCGGTCTGCGGGATGCCGCGCGCCATCAGGTAGAAGAGCTGCTCGTCGTCGAAGCGGCCGGTGGCCGAGGCGTGACCGGCGCCGGCGATCTCGCCGGTCTCGATCTCCAGGTTCGGCACGGAGTCGACCCGGGCGCCGTCGGTCAGCACCAGGTTGCGGTTCATCTCGTAGGTGTCGGTGCCCTCGGCCTTGGCCTGGATGAGGACGTCACCGATCCACACGGCGTGCGCGTCGTCGCCCTGGAGGGCGCCCTTGTACACGGCGTGGGACTTGCAGTGCGGGGTGTTGTGGTCGACCAGGAGGCGGTGCTCCTGGTGCTGGCCCTTGTCGGTGAAGTACAGCCCGAAGAGCTCGGCCTCGCCGCCGGTGCCCGCGTAGGAGACGCGCGGGTGCAGCCGGACCAGGTCGCCGCCGAAGGTGACGACCACGGACTTGAAGGAGGCGTCCCGGCCGACCAGCGTGTTGTGCTGGGCGACGTGGACGGCCTTGTCGTCCCAGTCCTGCACGGAGACGACGGTCAGCTTGGCGCCGTCGCCGAGGACGAAGTCCACGTTGGCGGCGAGCACCGCGTCACCGGTGTGGTCGATGACCACGACGGCCTCGGCGAACGCGCCGAGCTCGACGACCTGGTGCGCGTAGACCGTGCCGCCCTCGCCGTGCACGGCGATACGGATCGGCTCGCTGAGGACCGTCTCCTTGGGGACGGTCACGACCGAGGCCTTCTCGAACGAGGAGTAGGCCTGGGCGGCGACCCGGTCCACCGGCGTGCCGGCCCGGCCGAGCCGGGCGTCGTCGCGGCCCACCGTCTCGACGATGACGCCCTCGGGGGCGCTCACCTCGACGCGCAGCCCGTCGCCGGTCGCGACGGCGGTGCCGTCGTGCAGCCCGCGCAGCCGGTCCAGCGGGGTGAACCGCCACTCCTCCTCGCGGCCGTGCGGCACGGGGAAGTCCGCCACGTCGAAGGACGGGGGCGCGCTCATGCGCGTGGCGACGGTCGACTCTGCGGCCACCGCGATCGAGCCGGCGGTGGTGGAGCCAAGCGGTGGGGGTCCCCCCTGACCGAGCGGAGTCGAGGTCTTGGGGGAGTTCTGAGCCTCAGCCATGGCTGTCGTAGTGCTCTCTTCCTAGATCAGTCTGCGTTCGCTGCTGCGGGGACGGTGGCCTGGCTAGCCGACCGAACCCTCCATCTGCAGCTCGATCAGCCGGTTGAGCTCCAGGGCGTACTCCATGGGCAGCTCCTTGGCGATCGGCTCGACGAAGCCGCGCACGATCATCGCCATCGCCTCGAACTCCGTCAGACCGCGGCTCATCAGGTAGAAGAGCTGGTCCTCGGAGACCTTGGAGACGGTCGCCTCGTGGCCCATGGACACGTCGTCCTCACGGACGTCGACGTACGGGTAGGTGTCGGAGCGGGAGATCGTGTCGACGAGCAGCGCGTCGCACAGCACGTTCGACTTCGATCCGGCCGCGCCCTCACCGATCTCGACCAGACCGCGGTACGAGGTGCGGCCACCGCCGCGCGCCACCGACTTGGAGACGATGTTGGAGGACGTGTTCGGCGCCATGTGGACCATCTTGGAGCCGGCGTCCTGGTGCTGGCCCTCGCCCGCGAAGGCGATGGACAGGGTCTCGCCCTTGGCGTGCTCGCCCATCAGGTAGACCGCCGGGTACTTCATGGTGACCTTGGAACCGATGTTGCCGTCGATCCACTCCATGGTCGCGCCCTCGTACGCCACGGCGCGCTTGGTGACCAGGTTGTAGACGTTGTTCGACCAGTTCTGGATCGTCGTGTAGCGGCACCGGCCGCCCTTCTTGACGATGATCTCCACGACGGCGCTGTGCAGCGAGTCGGAGGAGTAGATCGGGGCGGTGCAGCCCTCGACGTAGTGGACGTAAGCGTCCTCGTCCACGATGATCAGCGTCCGCTCGAACTGGCCCATGTTCTCCGTGTTGATACGGAAGTAGGCCTGGAGCGGGATGTCGACGTGGACGCCCTTGGGCACGTAGATGAACGAGCCGCCGGACCACACCGCGGTGTTCAGCGACGCGAACTTGTTGTCGCCGACCGGGATGACGGTGCCGAAGTACTCCTGGAAGAGCTCCGGGTGCTCCTTCAGCGCGGTGTCGGTGTCGAGGAAGATGACGCCCTGCTCCTCCAGGTCCTCACGGATCTGGTGGTAGACGACCTCGGACTCGTACTGGGCCGCGACACCGGCGACGAGGCGCTGCTTCTCCGCCTCGGGGATGCCGAGCTTGTCGTACGTGTTCTTGATGTCCTCGGGCAGGTCCTCCCAGGACTCCGCCTGCTTCTCCGTGGACCGCACGAAGTACTTGATGTTGTCGAAGTCGATGCCCGACAGGTCCGAGCCCCAGTTGGGCATGGGCTTCCTGTCGAACAGACGCAGGCCCTTGAGGCGCAGCTTCAGCATCCACTCGGGCTCGTTCTTCTTCGCCGAGATGTCGCGGACGACGTCCTCGGAGAGCCCGCGCTTGGCGGTGGCACCCGCCGTGTCGGAGTCGGCCCAGCCGTACTCGTACGTGCCCAGGCCCTCGAGTTCGGGGTGGGCAGTCTCCGTGGGGAGAGTCATGCGGGGTTCCTCCCGGCCGTGCTTGTGGATGCTGATTCGGTGTCGTGCGGGGTCTGTGGTGCGCTGTGCGGGATGAACGTCGTGCACACCCCGTCGCCGTGGGCGATGGTGGCCAGACGCTGCACATGGGTTCCGAGCAGGCGGGAGAAGAACTCCGTCTCCGCCTCGCACAGCTGCGGGAACTGCTCGGCGGCGTGCGCGACCGGGCAGTGGTGCTGGCAGAGCTGCTCGCCCCGTCCGGGGAGGGGCGCACTGCGCGCCGTAGCAGCGTACCCGTCGGCGGTCAAGGCCCTGGCCAGCGCCTCGGTGCGCTCCTCGGGCGGCGCCGCCTCGACGGCCTCGCGGTAACTCTCGGCCTGGGCCTCGACGCGGGCGCGCGCGAAGGCGACGACGGCCTCCTCGCCCGCGGACCGCTCGATCCAGCGGAGCGCGTCCACGGCCAGCTTGTCGTACGACTGGTCGAAGGCGTCCCGCCCGCAGTCCGTGAGGGCGAAGACCTTGGCGGGCCTGCCACGGGTCCGTGCCCCGTACACCCGCTGTTCGCGGGCGACGACCACGTCGTCGGCCACGAGGGCGTCGAGGTGGCGGCGGACGGCGGCCTGGGTGAGTCCGAGGCGCTTCGCGAGGTCCGCGACGGTGGAGGGGCCGTGATCCAGGATGGAGCGCGCGACCCGGTTGCGGGTGGACCGCTCACCGGTCGCGATCTCCTCCTGCGGAGCCTCGCCGACGTTTTTCACAACACCATTGTTGCGTAATTCCTCAGAGCCTGACAAGCCACGTCCCGATCATCGGGCGGTGCGGTGCATCACTTAGGCCTACCTAAGCTGACCTGCGGAAACGATCTCTGATCGATCACCTGACGGACCCGGGAACAAAGGGCCGCCCACCCTGTGACCTCGGCGTATGACCGCCTCACCATCCCGCTCGCACCCCCGGGACGAGGCCCGGCGGGCCGGGTCCGGCCGGGGCTCGCGCGGACCGTCCGGTGGCCGGAAATCGAAGGTCGCACATCCGCGCGTCCATGCCTCCGTACGACCCCCTCCCCCGGTCCGGAGCCCCGCGCGCGCTGCCTAGACTTGCCCGTCATGAAGAGCGAGTCCGTCGTCCAGGTCAGCGGCCTGGTCAAACGGTACGGATCGAAGACCGCCGTGGACGGCCTCGACCTGCGGGTCGCCGCCGGGACCGTCACCGCCGTCCTCGGTCCCAACGGTGCCGGCAAGACCACCACGATCGAGACCTGCGAGGGCTACCGCAGACCCGACGCCGGCACCGTCCGCGTCCTGGGCCTGGACCCGGTCACCGAGGCCGAGCGGCTGCGCCCGCGCATCGGGGTGATGCTCCAGTCCGGCGGCGTCTACCCCGGCGCCCGCGCCGAGGAGATGCTCCGCCACATGGCGAAGCTGCACGCCCGCCCCCTCGACGTGCCTGCGCTCATCGAGCGCCTCGGCCTGGAGAGCTGCGGGCGCACCGCCTACCGCCGTCTCTCCGGCGGCCAGCAGCAGCGCCTCGCCCTCGCCATGGCCGTGGTCGGCCGCCCCGAGCTGGTCTTCCTCGACGAGCCGACCGCGGGCCTGGACCCGCAGGCCCGCCGCGCCACCTGGGACCTGGTGCGGGAGCTGCGCGCCGACGGCGTCAGCACGGTCCTGACCACGCACTTCATGGACGAGGCCGAACAGCTCGCGGACGACGTGGTGATCGTCGACGCGGGCAAGGTCGTCGCCCAGGGCTCACCCGAGGCGCTCTGCCGGGGCGGGGCCGAGAACACCCTGCGCTTCACCGGCCGCCCCGGCCTCGACCTCGCCTCCCTTCTGAAGGCGCTGCCCGACGGCACGGCCGCGGCCGAGCTCACCCCCGGCGCGTACCGCATCAGCGGCACCGTCGACCCCCAGCTGCTGGCCACCGTGACCTCCTGGTGCGCCCAGCACGGTGTGATGCCCGACGGCATCGCGGTGGAGCGCCACACGCTGGAGGACGTCTTCTTGGAACTGACCGGCAGGGAGCTGCGCCGATGAGTGTCGGTACCGGTACGTACACCCCGGACCCGGGGGCCGCGCCCGTCGGCCGGATGATCGGCGCGCAGACCGCGCTGGAGACGCGGATGCTGCTGCGCAACGGCGAGCAGCTGCTGCTCACCGTGGTCATCCCGACGCTGCTGCTCGTGCTCTTCAGCGGCGTCGACATCATCGACACCGGCGAGGGGAAGTCCGTCGACTTCCTCACCCCGGGCATCCTGGCGCTCGCCGTGATGTCCACCGCCTTCACCGGCCAGGCCATCGCCACCGGCTTCGAGCGGCGCTACGGCGTGCTCAAGCGGCTCGGCGCCTCGCCGCTGCCGCGCTGGGCGCTGATGACCGCCAAGACGCTGTCGGTGCTGGTCACCGAGGCCCTCCAGATCGTCCTGCTGACGGTGATCGCCTTCGCACTCGGCTGGTCGCCGCACGGCAACCCGTTCGCGGTGCTGCTCCTTCTGGTGCTCGGCACGGCCGCCTTCTCCGGGCTCGGACTGCTGATGGCGGGCACCCTGAAGGCCGAGGCGACGCTCGCCGCGGCCAATCTGGTCTTCCTGCTGCTGCTGGTGGGCGGCGGGGTCATCGTGCCGATGGACAAGTTCCCCGGCGGCGTGCAGACGGCGCTGGGGCTGCTGCCCATCTCGGCGCTCTCGGACGGGCTGCGGGACGTGCTCCAGCAGGGTGCCTCGATGCCCTGGGGCGACCTGGGTGTCCTGGCGGTCTGGACGGTCCTGGGGCTGGGCGCGGCGGCGCGGTTCTTCCGCTGGGAGTGAGGCGCGCGCACAGGGGCGGCGACCCCTCGTGAAAACATGCACAAACGGAGCCCTACGATAGAGCCCATGCCGAACGTGACCCGAGCCGAAGCGGCTCAGGCGGTGCGCAACCCGCTCGCCTTCATCGCCGAACGGTGGACGCCGTCCCCGCGGACCGTCCAGCGCGCGGCGCTCGCCGCCGTCGTCATGGCCGTCGTCATCGTGGTGACCGGCGGCGCGGTACGGCTCACCGGGTCCGGGCTCGGCTGCCCGACCTGGCCCAAGTGCACCGACCAGAGCCTGGCGCCGACGGGCGAGATGGACTTCCACAGCGCCGTCGAGTTCGGCAACCGGATGCTGACGTACGTGCTGTGCGCGGCCGTCGGCTGGGCGATCGTCGCGGCCCGGGCCGCGAGCCCCTGGCGGCGCGGCGTCACCCGGCTGGGCTGGGCACAGTTCTGGATCGTCATGGGCAACGCGGTCCTGGGCGGCATCGTCGTCCTGGTCGGCCTCAACCCGTACACCGTCGCGGCGCACTTCCTGCTCTCCACCGCGCTCCTCACGGTCGCGATGACGACCTGGCAGCGCGTCCGCGAGGGCGACGGCGCGCCGCGCCCGCTGGTCGGCGGCGCCGTGATCCAGCTGACCTGGCTCCTGGTGGTCGCGGCGGGCGCGCTGGTCGCGGTCGGCACGGTCGTCACCGGCGCCGGGCGCCACGCGGGCGACTCCAGCGACGTGGACCGCATCCCGCTGAACTGGACGATGATCAGCCAGCTCCACGCCGACCTGGCGTGGGTCGTGGTGGCCCTCACGGTCGCGCTCTGGTTCGTCCTGAAGGCGGTCGACGCCCCGAAGGGCCCGCGCGACCGGGCCCGCGAGCTGTTCCTGGTGCTGATGGGCCAGGGGATCATCGGTTACGTCCAGTACTTCACCAAGACCCCCGAGGCCCTGGTCGCGCTGCACATGCTCGGGTCCTGCCTGGTGTGGATCGCCGTGGTCCGGGTCCTGCTCTCGCTGCGCGAGCGCCCGCACACCGCCGTGCCGGTCCCGGCCCAGTCAGACCCCGCGCTCACCCGCGCCTGACAGCCCGTACACCCGCCGGGCGTTCCCCGCCCCGATCATCGCGGCGACCCGTTCCGCGTCGTCGCGCGCCCACGCCCCGTCGGCCACCCACGCGCCCAGCACCCGTCCCAGCGCGTGGGTGAACAGCCGCGCGCCCACCACGTGCAGTTCGGGCAGGCCGCGCGCGCCGCTGGAGTAGAGCAGCTTGCCGAACGGCGCCAGCTCCAGGAGCTCGGCCAGCACGTCCGCGGCGCGCGCGCCGGTGCGCACCAGGGCCGGCCCCACATCCGCGTACACATGCGGGAACACGCTCGCCAGATGGGCCGCCTGGCGGTGGTACGGATAGCCGTGCAGCAGCACCAGGTCCGTGCCGAGGCCGCTGGTGGCGGCGGCGAAGGAGGCGAGCCCGCTCGCGTCGTCCATGCCCAGCCGCAGCTGGAGCGGGCGGCCCGAGGCGACCGCGCTCCACAGCAGATGGCGCAGCAGCACCGGGTCCTCCAGCGGCTCCTGGATGCGGCGCCGGGTGAGCCAGCGCCCCGCCGCCCCGCGCACCTCGCCGGGGCCGGGCGGGGCCGGGTCGAGGTGCCGGCGTACGGCCGTCACGGAGAGGAAGGCGACGGCGGAGGCGGCGGCGGTGTGCACGGCCTCGGCGAGGTTGGCGAGGAAGGCGTCGACCGTGCCGGAGGTGTCGGCGACCTGCTCGGCCAGCGGTTCCAGCCGGACGATCTCATGGGCGTCGGCGGCCCCGGCGGCGGCCAGCTCGCCGGGCCCGGTCAGATCCCCGGGCGGACTCGTGTCGACCAGATAGGTGGACACACCCGAGCCCCGCAGCAGCCGTCTGACGGTCTCCAGGACGCCCAGCTCGCGTCGGCGGGCCAGATAGCGGGCCGGGGTGCAGTGCGCCTCCAGGCCCAGCAGCGGCGGGCACCAGCGGCGCACCGCGAAGCCCGTCTGGGTGTCGAAGAACGTGGTGCCTGGGGCGGGCGGGGCGCCGGTCCTGCCGAGCTGCGTCTCGAACGTGCCGAGCCCCAGCTCGGTGCGGAGCACCCCGTGGCAGTACTGGTCCACCAGGTCCGGCTGCGGCACGGCGTCGATCATCCGGGGCTCCCTGGGTGGTGTGCTTCCACCTCACTAACGGGTGAGCCCCGGATGAGTGTTGCTGTTGCCGTTCAGCCGTTCTTAGGACCGCCGAGCTGGATGCCGGCCATCCGGCTCCACTCGTACCGGCCGGTCTTCACCTTGGCGGCGAACTCGCCGTCGAAGTCCTCGTGGAGGGTGATGCCGGCCTTCTCGACCGCGCTCAGCGCGATGGCGTGGCTGGGGGCCACCAGGTCGCCCCAGCCGCCGTCCTCGCCGACCAGCACGATCCGCGCGCCGCGCTGACCGATGTACGCGACCTGGCCCTCGGCGCCGCCGTGCTCCTTGGCGAAGTGGCCGATCTGCTTGGCGAGGCGCGCGGCCCGCCGCTCGGCCTTGGCGGCCTGCTTCTCGTCAACCTGGGTTTCTGCCATGTCCAGGATGCTACTCGCGAGTAGATCCAGATGCGACGGGAGGGCCCCGTGGCCTGTGCCACTGGACCCTCCGGTCGGGAAGAGCGGGTGCCTACCGCAGGAACGGGTCCACCGCGACCGCCACGAAGAGCAGCGACACATAGGTGATCGACCAGTGGAACAGCCGCATCTCCTTGAGCTTCCCACCCGTCACGCCCGCCTTGGCGCGGTTCTGGAGGCCGTGCGCCTCCCACAGCCACCAGCCGCCCGAGACCAGCGCCACCGCCGTGTAGAACCAGCCGGTGTAGCCGAGCGGGGTCAGCAGCAGCGAGACGGCGACCATCACCCAGCTGTACGCGACGATCTGGCGGGCCACGACCCGGTTGGAGGCGATGACCGGCAGCATCGGGACGCCCACGCGCGCGTAGTCGTCCTTCACCTTCATCGACAGCGGCCAGTAGTGCGGCGGCGTCCAGAAGAAGATGACCAGGAAGAGGATGACGGCGGCCCAGGACATCGAGTCCGTGACGGCCGACCAGCCGATGAGGACCGGCATACAGCCCGCGATGCCGCCCCAGACGATGTTCTGCGAGGTGCGGCGCTTGAGGATCATCGTGTAGACGACCACGTAGAAGAGCAGCGCACCGAGGGACAGCGCGGCGGACAGCCAGTTGACGAGCAGTCCGAACCACAGCGTCGAGACGACCGCGAGGGTGATGCCGAAGGCGAGGCACTCGCGCGGCGAGACCATCCCGGTCACCAGGGGCCGCTGCGAGGTGCGGTCCATCAGCGCGTCGATGTCCCGGTCGATGTACATGTTCAGCGCGTTGGCGCCGCCCGCCGAGAGGTAGCCGCCGACGGTGGTGGTCAGCACGAGCCAGAGTGACGGAACGCCCTGCTCGGCCAGGAACATCACCGGAATGGTGGTGATGAGGAGCAGTTCGATGATCCGCGGCTTGGTCAGTGCCACGAACGCCTTGACGCGGGCCCCGAACGGCCGATGGGCCCCCGGGCTGGGAGTCAAGACGACCCCTGCGGGTCGGGACTCGACGGCCGTCACGCACACCCCTGACAGAGAATTCCCAGCAAGTCCCGGGGCAATCGGTCGGATGGGCCCGGACGTTCCGGGCAAGAGAACCCGGTGAAGACTTGCGCGTACCACGCCACTGTAGACGTTGCCCAGACGCCGCCCTTCGCGGGGGTGGGCTCGTGTTGGCGCCGGGTCGCGAAGACTGCGCCGTGAGGCGGAAGTGACCGGTCTTGGGCACTCTGGAGTGTGTGTCCCAACCCGTGGGCAGTCGAAAAAATGAGCGTTCCGGCGGGGGTAGGCTCGACAACGCCCGGTGCGCCCACAGTCACCGGGAACGAACATGTGGAGAGGAGCCCTGACACAGGGTGAGCACCAAGCCGACCACCACAGACCTTGAGTGGACCGAACTGGACCAGCGGGCCGTAGACACCGGCCGCGTCCTGGCCGCGGATGCTGTACAGAAGGTCGGCAACGGCCATCCTGGTACGGCGATGAGCCTGTCCCCGGCCGCGTACACCCTCTTCCAGAAGGTGATGCGCCACGACCCGGCGGACGCCGACTGGACCGGACGCGACCGCTTCGTGCTGTCCGCGGGCCACTCCTCCCTGACGCTGTACGTCCAGCTCTACCTGGCCGGGTACGGCCTGGAGCTGGACGACCTGAAGGCGTTCCGCACCTGGGGTTCCAGGACCCCGGGTCACCCGGAGTACGGCCACACCACCGGCGTGGAGACGACCACCGGCCCGCTGGGACAGGGTGTCGCCAATGCCGTGGGCATGGCCATGGCCGCCCGCTACGAGCGCGGCCTGTTCGACCCGGAGGCGGCCCCCGGCACCTCCCCGTTCGACCACTTCGTCTTCGCCGTCGCGGGCGACGGCTGCCTCCAGGAGGGCATCTCCTCCGAGGCCTCCTCGCTCGCCGGCCACCAGAAGCTGGGCAACCTGGTCCTGCTCTGGGACGACAACCACATCTCCATCGAGGGCGACACCGAGACCGCCGTGTCCGAGGACACGCTGAAGCGGTACGAGGCGTACGGCTGGCACGTCCAGCGCGTGGCCCCGAAGGAGAACGGCGACCTGGACCCGAAGGCGCTGTTCGAGGCGATCGAGGCCGCCAAGGCCGAGACCGAGCGCCCCTCCTTCATCGCGATGCGCTCGATCATCGCCTGGCCCGCCCCGCACGCGCAGAACACCGAGGCCGCGCACGGCTCGGCGCTCGGCGACGACGAGGTGGCGGCCACCAAGCGGGTGCTGGGCTTCGACCCGGAGAAGACCTTCGAGGTCGCCGACGAGGTCCTGGCGCACACCCGTGGCGCCCTGGACCGCGGCCGTGAGGCCCGCGCCGAGTGGGAGAAGTCGTTCGCCGCCTGGCGCACCGCCAACCCCGAGCGCGCCGCCGAGTTCGACCGGATCAACGCGGGCGAGCTGCCCGAGGGCTGGGAGGAGAAGCTCCCCGTCTTCGAGACCGGCAAGGGCGTCGCCACCCGCGCCGCCTCCGGCAAGGTCCTCCAGGCCCTGGGCGCGGTCATCCCCGAGCTGTGGGGCGGCTCCGCCGACCTCGCGGGCTCGAACAACACGACGATCGACAAGAACTCGTCGTTCCTGCCGGCCGGCAACCCGCTGCCGGAGGCCGACCCGTACGGCCGAACGATCCACTTCGGCATCCGCGAGCACTCGATGGCCGCCGAGATGAACGGCATCGCGCTCCACGGCAACACGCGCATCTACGGCGGCACCTTCCTGGTGTTCTCCGACTACATGCGCAACGCGGTGCGTCTGTCGGCCCTGATGCACCTGCCGGTGACGTACGTGTGGACGCACGACTCCATCGGTCTG
This sequence comes from Streptomyces sp. YS-3, assembly GCF_045257485.1. NCBI lineage: Bacteria > Bacillati > Actinomycetota > Actinomycetes > Kitasatosporales > Streptomycetaceae > Streptomyces > Streptomyces sp. YS-3. The sequence continues at coordinate 27,880 of NZ_JBJHPC010000002.1, forward strand.
GGCGAGGACGGCCCGACCCACCAGCCGGTCGAGCACCTGGCCTCGCTGCGGGCCATCCCGGGCCTGAACGTGGTCCGCCCGGCGGACGCCAACGAGACCGCCATCGCCTGGCGCGAGATCCTCCGGCGCTACACCAAGGTGTTCGGCAAGGGCGCCCCGCACGGCCTGGTGCTGACCCGCCAGGGCGTGCCGACGTACGAGCCCAACGAGGACGCGGCCAAGGGCGGTTACGTGCTCTTCGACGCCGCCGGCCCCTCCGGCGAGGCCGCCGAGGCGCAGGTCGTGCTCATCGGCACCGGTTCCGAGGTCCAGCTCGCCGTCGAGGCGCGCGAGCAGCTCCAGGCGGCCGGTGTGCCGACGCGGGTCGTCTCGATGCCGTCCGTGGAGTGGTTCGAGGAGCAGGACCAGGCGTACAAGGACAGCGTCCTGCCGCCGTCGGTCCGGGCGCGGGTCGCGGTCGAGGCCGGTATCGGTCTGACCTGGCACCGGTACGTGGGCGACGCGGGCCGCATCGTCTCGCTGGAGCACTTCGGCGCTTCGGCGGACGGCAAGGTCCTCTTCCGGGAGTTCGGCTTCACCGCCGACCACGTGGCCGCCGCCGCCCGGGAATCTCTCGCCGCCGCCACGCGCTGACGCCGGTATACGAACTAGTAGGAGATGCATTTCTCATGACAGACGCACTCAAGCGCCTCTCCGACGAAGGCGTCGCGATCTGGCTCGACGACCTGTCGCGCAAGCGGATCACGTCCGGCAACCTGGCCGAGCTGGTCGACCAGTCGCACGTGGTGGGTGTCACCACCAACCCGTCGATCTTCCAGAAGGCGATCAGCCAGGGCGACGGCTACGACACCCAGCTCACCGACCTCGCGGCCCGCAGGGTCACCGTCGAAGAGGCCATCCGCATGATCACGACGGCGGACGTGAGGGACGCCGCCGACATCCTGCGGCCGGTCTTCGACGCGACCGAGGGCCAGGACGGCCGGGTCTCCATCGAGGTCGACCCGCGCCTGGCGCACGACACCCGGGCCACGGTCGCCGAGGCCAAGCAGCTGGCGTGGCTGGTGGACCGCCCGAACACGCTCATCAAGATCCCGGCCACCGAGGCGGGTCTGCCGGCGATCGCCGAGACCATCGGTCTGGGCATCAGCGTCAACGTCACGCTCATCTTCTCCCTTGAGCGCTACCGCAAGGTCATGGACGCCTACCTGACCGGCCTGGAGAAGGCCAAGGAGCGCGGCCTGGACCTGTCGAAGATCCACTCGGTGGCGTCCTTCTTCGTGTCCCGCGTGGACACCGAGATCGACAAGCGGATCGACGCGCTCGGCACCGACGAGGCCAAGGCCGCCCGCGGCAAGGCCGGTCTGGCCAACGCGCGGCTCGCCTACCAGGCGTACGAGGAGGTCTTCTCCTCCGACCGCTGGGCGGCGCTCGACAAGGCGCACGCCAACAAGCAGCGCCCGCTGTGGGCCTCCACCGGCGTCAAGGACAAGGCGTACAAGGACACCCTGTACGTGGACGACCTGGTCGCGCCCAACACGGTGAACACCATGCCGGAGGCCACCCTGGAGGCGACCGCCGACCACGGGCAGATCACCGGCGACACCGTCTCGGGCACCTACGAGCAGGCCCGCGCCGAGCTCGACGCCCTGGAGAAGCTCGGGATCTCCTACGACGAGGTCGTGCAGCTCCTGGAGGACGAGGGCGTCGAGAAGTTCGAGGGCGCCTGGAACGACCTGCTCAAGTCCACCGAGGCGGAGCTCAAGCGCCTCGCACCCTCGGAGGCGTAGATCTTGACTGCGATTCGCCCAGCGAATCCGCTTCGTGACGCCGCAGACCGACGGCTCCCGCGTATCGCGGGGCCGTCGGGCCTGGTGATCTTTGGTGTCACGGGCGATTTGTCCCGTAAAAAGTTGATGCCCGCCGTCTATGACCTCGCCAACCGCGGTCTGCTTCCGCCGGGCTTCTCGCTGATCGGCTTCGCCCGTCGCGAGTGGCAGGACGAGGACTTCGCCCAGGAGGTCCACGACGCCGTCAAGGCGCACGCGCGGACCCCCTTCCGTGAGGAGGTCTGGCAGCAGCTCATCCAGGGCATGCGCTTCGTCCAGGGCGACTTCGACGACGACGACGCCTTCGAGCAGCTGAAGTCGACGATCGCCGAGCTCGACAAGGCGCAGGGCACCGGCGGCAACTTCGCCTTCTACCTCTCGGTGCCGCCGAAGTTCTTCCCCCAGGTCGTCCAGCAGCTCAAGAAGCACGGGCTCGCCGACCAGAAGGACGGCGCGTGGCGCCGCGCGGTCATCGAGAAGCCCTTCGGCCACGACCTGATCTCCGCCCAGGAGCTCAACCAGGTCGTGCACGAGGTCTTCCCGGCGGACGAGGTCTTCCGGATCGACCACTACCTCGGCAAGGAGACCGTCCAGAACATCCTGGCGCTCCGCTTCGCCAACACCATGTTCGAGCCGCTCTGGAACCGGTCGTACGTCGACCACGTCCAGATCACGATGGCCGAGGACATCGGCATCGGCGGCCGGGCCGGGTACTACGACGGCATCGGCGCGGCCCGTGACGTCATCCAGAACCACCTCCTCCAGCTGCTCGCGCTGACCGCGATGGAGGAGCCCGCCTCCTTCGACGCGGACGCGCTCGCGGCCGAGAAGACCAAGGTCCTGGGCGCCGTTCGGCTGCCGAAGGACCTGGGCTCCAACACCGTGCGCGGCCAGTACGCGGCCGGGTGGCAGGGCGGCGAGAAGGCCGTCGGCTACCTCCAGGAGGACGGGATCGACCCCAAGTCGAAGACCGACACCTACGCCGCGGTCAAGCTGGAGATCGACAACCGCCGCTGGGCGGGCGTGCCGTTCTATCTGCGCACCGGCAAGCGCCTGGGCCGCCGCGTCACCGAGATCGCGGTCGTCTTCCAGCGCGCCCCGCACTCCCCCTTCGACCACACGGCGACGGAGGAGCTGGGGCAGAACGCGCTGGTCATCCGGGTTCAGCCGGACGAGGGCGTGACCGTCCGGTTCGGCTCCAAGGTGCCGGGCACCTCGATGGAGGTCCGGGACGTGTCGATGGACTTCGCCTACGGCGAGTCCTTCACCGAGTCCAGCCCCGAGGCGTACGAGCGGCTCATCCTCGATGTCCTGCTCGGCGACTCCAACCTCTTCCCCCGCTTGGAGGAGGTCGAGCTGTCCTGGAAGATCCTCGACCCGATCGAGCAGTACTGGGACGCCCACGGCACGCCCGCGCAGTACGCGTCGGGCACCTGGGGCCCGGTCGAGGCGGACGAAATGCTCGCACGAGACGGACGGAGCTGGCGCCGGCCATGAAGATCGACCTTACGGACACCACGGCCAGCAAGATCAACAAGGCGCTCGTCCAGGGCCGCCGCGCCGTCGGCACACCCGCCGTCGGCATGGTCCTGACCCTGGTCATCGTCACCGACGAGGAGAACGCCTACGACGCGCTGCGCGCCGCGAGCGACGCCTCGCGCGAGCACCCCTCGCGCACCCTCGTCGTCATCAAGCGCGTCTCGCGCTCGCCGCGCGACCGCACCCAGTCGCGTCTGGACGCCGAGGTGCGGGTCGGTGCGGACGCGGGCACCGGTGAGACGGTGATGCTGCGGCTGTACGGCGAGGTGATCAACCACGCCCAGTCGGTGGTGCTGCCGCTGCTGCTGCCGGACGCGCCGGTCGTCGTCTGGTGGCCGGTGAACTCGCCGACCGACCCGGCCAACGACCCGCTGGGCGCCCTCGCCCAGCGCCGGGTCACCGACACCTACACCGCCGAACAGCCGCGCGAGGAGCTGACCGCCCGCGCCGAGACCTACACCCCGGGCGACACCGACCTGGCGTGGACCCGTATCACGCCCTGGCGTTCGATGCTGGCCGCGGCGCTCGACCAGGTGGCCTGCAAGGTGACCTCGGTCGAGGTGGAGGGCGAGGAGTTCAACCCGAGCTGCGAGCTGCTCGCCATGTGGCTCGCGGACCGGCTGGACGTGCCGGTGAAGCGCTCGCAGTCCTCGGGCCCGGGCCTGACCGCCGTACGGATGGAGACGGACTGCGGTCCGATCGTCCTGGACCGCCCCGACGGCTCGCTGGCCACGCTCTCGATCCAGGGCCAGCCCAACCGCGCGGTGGCGCTCAAGCGGCGCGAGACGGCCGAGCTCATCGCCGAGGAGCTGCGGCGGCTGGACCCGGACGACACCTACGCCTCCGCGCTGAAGTTCGGCGTGGACCGGCTGGGCGAGCCCGCCGGCGAGAAGGCCCCGGCCGCCTCCGGCGGTGCGTCGAAGGGCGCGGCCAGGTCCGCCGAGGGCTCGGACGGTCCCGGCGGCTCGGACGGTCCGGAGGCTTCGGACGGTCCGGACGACTCGTCGGCCAAGCCCGCCGCGAAGAAGGCCCCGGCCAAGAAGGCGGCGACGAAGTGAGGGCGAAGTGAGCACCCCTCAACTCGTCGTCCACCGCGACAAGGAGCTGATGGCGCAGGCCGCGGCGGCCCGGCTGATCACGAAGGTCGTGGACGCCCAGGCCGCACGCGGTTCGGCGTCCGTGGTCCTCACCGGGGGCCGCAACGGCAACGGGCTGCTCGCGGCCCTCGCCTCCTCCCCGGCCCGGGACGCGGTCGACTGGTCGCGGATCGACCTGTGGTGGGGTGACGAGCGCTTCCTGCCCGAGGGCGATCCGGAGCGCAATGTCACCCAGGCCCGTCAGGCGCTGCTCGACGCGGTGCCGGTCGACCCGGAGCGGGTGCACGCGATGCCCGCCTCCGACGGCCGGTACGGCAAGGACGTCGACGCCGCCGCCGCGGCCTACGCCGAGGAGCTGGCCGCCGCGGCCCGTCCCGGCGACCACGGCGGGGTGCCGACGTTCGACGTGCTGATGCTGGGAGTCGGCCCCGACACCCATGTGGCGTCGCTCTTCCCGGAGCTGCCCGCGGTGCGCGAGACCGAGCGGACGGTGGTCGGGGTGCACGGCGCGCCCAAGCCGCCGCCGGTGCGGATCTCGATGACGCTCCCGGCGATCCGGGCCGCGCGTGAGGTGTGGCTGCTCGCTGCGGGCGAGGACAAGGCGCAGGCCGCGGCCATCGCCCTGTCCGGCGCGGGCGAGGTGCAGGCTCCGGCCGCGGGTGCGTACGGCCGTGGCCGCACCCTCTGGCTGCTCGACTCGGCGGCGGCCTCCCGGCTGCCGCGCGCGCTGTACCCGCCGGCGTCTCCCTGACATCGGCGCCGCTTGCGCGGAAGGGCCCGGTCCACCTCCTGGTGGGCCGGGCCCTTCCGCGTGCGGCGGTGTGCCGGGGCGGGTGTCAGAGGATGATCTGCTCGCCGCCGGACGCCTCCAGCCGGGCGATGGCGGTACGGACCGCCGCCACGAAATCGTCGTAGATGCCGGTGGTGCTGGTCGCGCGGCCCGCGATGGTGTTCACCGTGAACATGGACTTGCGCAGCTCGGTGGTGATCTCCAGCTGGGCGCCCTTGCCGAGCAGGGTCCGGTTGCAGATGTTGGACGGCTCGACGCCCGCGAGGTCCGGCTCGGTCGAGCCGTCGATGGTCTGGAACCCGGCGGCGCGCAGCGCGTCGTGGAGATACGTCTTGAACGTGCCGTTGAGACCGCCGACCACGACCGCCTCGGGCCGGGTGCTGGGCGCCCCGGCCTGGGAGGCGGTGCAGCCGTGCAGGCTGAGCACGTTGAGGTTGGCGGCGGCGATGGACAGGGCCACCTTGTCGTCGCAGTTCTTCGACGTCACGTGCAGCTCGCTGTTGTTGCTGCTGCGGATCGCCTCGAACATCCAGTAGTCGTACACCGGGCCGCCCTTGGCCGCGAGGCCGGCCGGGTCGTATCCGGCGATGCCCAGGCAGAGTTCCGAGGTGCCGCCCTCGATGCCGCCGCCGTGCAGGGCGAGGACGGCGGTACGGCCGTACCGGACGGCCGTCTTCTGGTCGCTGTCGAGCTGCTCGTGGCGCTTGTAGCGTCTGGCGAAGTCGGTGCCCTCCTTTCCGGCGAGCTGGGTGTAGAGGTCGGTGTTGGAGTCGTAGAGGTCGTTGGCACCGGTGGCGTGGGCGGCGCTCGCACCGAGCCCCATCGTCAGCGGACCGGCGACGGTGGCGGTGGCGAGGGCGGTGAGGACCGTACGACGGCTGGTAGTAGTCATGGACGCAATGATCCCTGCGCCATCCGGGTGAACGGCCGCGGGGTCGCCCTCCGGCCCTGTCAGCGCGCTTCGGCCGGTCCGTCCGGCCCGGGCCGCCGTATCAGGAACGGTTCCAGGAGGCCCGGGACCGCCTCCGCCGCGAAGGCCAGCCCCTCGGCCTCGGCGGCGTCCCGGACCGAGTACGCACCGGCGCCCGCGGCCGTCGTGGCGGTCAGCGTGAGGAGCCCGGCGCGGCGCTGGAAGACGGACTGCTTGACCGTCCAGCCGATGACGCCGCCGCGCTGGAGGGCGACGGTGGCCCGGCGGACCGTACCCGAACGGGCCACCAGATAGGCGCCGTCGACCCCGTGCCCCAGGCTCCGGTACGCGTCCAGGGCGAGGGCCACCGCGAGCGGCACCCCCAGCACCGCGACCCCCGCCGCCCCGTACAGCAGGACCGGGGTCAGCGCCGCCCCGAGCAGGGCCAGCAGCGCCACCGGGAACAGGACGGCGAGCAGGGCCCACCGCACCCGCCGGCCCCGGGCCGCGGGCGGATGCGGGATCAGGGCGGCGCCGGTCGGGGCGGCCGGCTCGCGCAGCACCCGGGCGGCCACCTCGGCGGCGACCGCCCGGGGCGCGGGCGGCAGCAGGGTGTTGTGGTCGGCGTGCTCGTCGTCCTCGCCGCGGGCCAGGCCGGTGGCGATCGCATCGAGCCGGGCCGCTCCGCAGAGCCGGACGCCCAGCGGCTCGACCAGTTCGACACCGCGCAGTCTGCGCTCCTCGATGGAGAGCGAGCGGGAGGTGAACAGGCCCCGGCGCACCCGCAGGGTGCCGCCCGGCTCCCGCTCCAGGCGGTAGTTCCACCACATCTCGACCCAGAGGCCGAGCGCCCCGGCCACGCCCACGACCAGCGCCAGGACCACGACGGCGAGGACGGCCCAGCCGAGCGGGGTGTCCCGGAAGCGGTCCCCGGCCCAGTGCAGCACCTCGTCCTGGACGCCGAACCAGTCGCTGAGCTGCAGCAGTCCGCCGAGCGCGGCCCCGGCGAGGGCCGGCGCCACGAACGACACCGGCGCGTACCGGATCCAGGCCGCGTCGAGTGCCGCCAGCTCGCCCGTGCGGTCGGCGCCGTCGGGCCCGGGGGCCCCGCGGGCGAGCAGCACCCGGCGCAGCCGTTCGCCCTCGGCCCGGCTGACCGGGTCCAGTTCGAGGGTGGACTCGCCGCCGCTGTGCTCCCCGGTGCCGATCCTGACCTTGACCAGGCCGAGGACGCGCAGCAGCACGTTGGCGGTGAGGTCGACGCTGCGGATGCGCTCGCGGGCCAGCGAGCGGCGCTTCACCAGCAGCAGCCCGGTGTGCAGCTCGGCCCGCTCGGGGCCGATCCGGTACCGGGTGCGGCGCCAGCCCACGTATCCGGTGAGGGCGCCGGCGGCGAGCGGGAGCACGAGCCAGCCGAAGAGCACGGCGACGGCCCAGCCGCCCGACACCCTGCCCAGCATGGCGAGCGCCGTGGGCAGCCCGGCGCCGACGGCGAGTCCGGCCCCCAGGGCGGTGAAGACGAGCACCCGTCGCCGGTCCAGCCGGAGCCAGAGGTCGGCCGGGACGGGCGCCTCGGCGGGCGCGGGGGCGCCCGGGGCGCCGCCGCTCATGTGGCGTCCCCCGGGGTCGCCCCGGTGATCCTGGTCAGCCGTTCGGCCAGGTCGGCCGCCACCTCGTGGTGCAGGCCGGTGATCCTCAGGGCGCCCTTGGCGGACGCGGTGGTGACGGTGACCGTGGCCAGCGCGAACGACCGCTCCAGCGGGCCGCGCACGGTGTCCACGGTCTGGATCCGGGACATCGGCGCGATCCGCGACTCACGCCAGAAGTACCCCGTCCGTACGTACACCGCGTCGTCGGTGACCTCCCAGCGGTGCACCCGGTACCACCACGGGGGCAGCAGGGCGGCGCAGAGCGCGCCCACCGCCGCGAGCCCGGCCGCCGCCGCGAGCAGCCAGAGCCGGGCGGGGGCGATGAGCACGCCGAGGACGGCGAGGACCACCACCGGCACCGCGGTCAGCGCCAGCCACTGCGCGCGCCACCAGCGGACGGCCGCCGGGTCGAGCGCGTTCCTCGGCGGTCTCAGCACCACCCCCTGCCCCGCCATGGCCTCACCGGCCCCGCAGCGTCCGGTACTTGGCGACCAGGGCCTTGCTGGACCCGTCCAGGCCCGGCACGTCCGCCCCCTCGGTCAGCGCGGGCTCGACGCGCTTGGCGAGCACCTTGCCCAGCTCCACGCCCCACTGGTCGAAGGAGTCGATGTTCCAGATCGCGCCCTGGACGAACACCTTGTGCTCGTAGAGCGCGATGAGCTGGCCGAGGACGGACGGCGTGAGCTCGCGCGCCAGGATGGTGGTGGTGGGGTGGTTGCCGCGGAACGTCTTGTGCGGCACCAGCTCCTCGGCCACGCCCTCCGCCCGCACCTCCTCGGGGGTCTTGCCGAAGGCCAGGGCCTGCGTCTGGGCGAAGAAGTTCGCCATCAGCAGGTCGTGCTGGGCGACCAGGCCCGGCAGGAGGCCGGCGACCGGTTCGGCGAAGCCGATGAAGTCGGCCGGGATGACCTTGGTGCCCTGGTGGATCAACTGGTAGTACGCGTGCTGCCCGTTGGTGCCGGGGGTGCCCCAGACGACCGGGCCGGTCTGCCAGTCGACCGGGTTGCCGTCGCGGTCCACCGACTTGCCGTTGGACTCCATGTCGAGCTGCTGGAGGTAGGCGGTGAACTTCGACAGGTAGTGGCTGTAGGGCAGCACCGCGTGCGACTGGGCGTCGAAGAACGCCCCGTACCAGACGCCGAGCAGACCGAGCAGGAGCGGCGCGTTGGCCTCGGCGGGGGCGGTGCGGAAGTGCTCGTCGACCAGGTGGAAGCCGTCCAGCAGCTCGCGGAAGCGGTCCGGGCCGATCGCGATCATCAGCGAGAGGCCGATCGCGGAGTCGAACGAGTAGCGCCCGCCGACCCAGTCCCAGAACTCGAACATGTTGGCCGTGTCGATGCCGAAGTCCGCGACCTTCTCGGCGTTGGTGGACAGCGCCACGAAGTGCTTGGCGACCGCTTCCTGATCGGCCCTCAGTTCGGTGAGGAGCCAGTCGCGCGCGGAGGTGGCGTTGGTGATCGTCTCGATCGTGGTGAAGGTCTTCGACGCGACGATGAACAGCGTCTCGGCCGCGTCCAGGTCGCGGACCGCCTCGTGGAGGTCGGCGCCGTCGACGTTGGAGACGAAACGGACCGTCAGGCCCCGGTCGGTGAAGGCGCGCAGCGCCTCGTATGCCATCGCCGGACCGAGGTCGGATCCGCCGATGCCGATGTTGACGACGTTCTTGATGCGCCTGCCGGTGTGGCCGGTCCACTCGCCGGAGCGCACGCGGTCGGCGAAGGCCGCCATCCTGTCCAGGACGGCGTGCACGCCCGGCACCACGTCCTCGCCGTCGACCTCGACGACCGTGCCGCGCGGGGCGCGCAGCGCGGTGTGCAGCACCGCGCGGTCCTCGGTCGTGTTGATCTTCTCGCCGCGGAACATGGCGTCCCGCAGCCCCGCCACGTCTGCGGCGGCGGCCAGCTCGCGCAGCAGCCGCAGGGTCTCGTCGGTGACGAGGTGCTTCGAGTAGTCGAGGTACAGGTCGCCGACCGTCAGGGTGTACCCGGTGCCGCGGCCGGGGTCGGCGGCGAACAGCTCACGCAGATGGGTGTCCCCCAACTGCTCGCGGTGCTTGCCCAGCGCGGTCCACTCGGGCATCCGGTTGAGCCTGGTACGGCTTTCTGCGTTCATCTGTGACATCAGCCCACTTCCTCGTACTCACGTACGTACCTGCCCCGCTGCCCCTCCAACCTAGTTGATCAGGACGTAAGGGCAGGAATCAGAGCGGCCACGGCGGCCAGGAACATTCCGGACGCCACCAGGGCGGGGGTGTTGAGCCCCCAGGACGAGGCCGCGGCCCCGCCCAGCAGCGCGCCCAGCGGTGCCCCCGCCACGGCGAGCGTGCGGAAGGCCGCGCCGGTGCGTCCCAGCATGGCCTGCGGGGTGCGCTCCTGCATCAGGGTCACCTGGTTGACGTTCCACACCATTCCCATCACCCCGAACACCGCCATCGCCGCGATCGATACCCACAGTTCCCGTATGGACCCCATCGCGGCCAGGCACACCGTCTGCAGCGCCCCCGCCAGAAGTACGCTCCTCATCCGGCCGAGCCGGCGCGCCAGCCGGGTGGCGAGGAGACCGCCGGCCACGCTGCCCGCCCCGTACGCCGCGATCGCCGCCGCGTAGCCGCCGTGGCCCGCGTGGAGCCAGCCGGTGATGTGCAGGACCAGGGTGGCGATCAGGGCGCCCATGCCGATGTTGCAGAGCGTCGTGGCCACACAGAGCACCCGCAGGCTCCGCTCGCCCCACAGCGCGCGCAGGCCCTCGGCCGTCTCGGCGCGCAGGGTGGAGCCGGGCTCGCGGGCGGGCCGCTCGGGCGCGGCCGTGCGCAGCGAGGCCACCAGCGCCGCCGCCAGGGCGAAGGTGAGCGCGTCCGCCACGTACGGCACGCCGTCGCCCGCCGTCAGGAGCAGGGGCACCAGGGGCGCGGCGAGGAAGCCGCCGGCCAGCTGCTGGCCGGTCATCAGCCGGGCGTTGGCGCGGCCGAGCGCGGGCTGCGGCACCAGCGCGGGCAGCAGGGCCGTCGCCGCGTTGTCGAAGAGCGTCTCCAGGGCGGTGAGCGCGAAGGCGAGCGCGATCAGCAGGGCTATGGAGGCGTGGCCCAGGGCCACCGCGACGGCGAAGGCGGCCATCAGCGCGCCGCGCGTCAGGTCGACCGCCCACATCGCCCGGCGCTGGTCCACCCGGTCCGCGACGGCGCCCCCGAGCAGCCCGAAGAGCAGCCAGGGCAGGAAGCCGCACGCGGTGACCAGCGCGACCGGCATCGGATCGGCGGTCAGGGAGGCCGCGAGCAGCGGCAGCGCGGCGGCGCGCAGCGAGTCACCGAACCGGGAGACGACGGCGGCCGACCACAGCCGCCCGAACCCCCCGCGCCACGCGGGCGCCTCGGCCACCGCGCCGACGGCGCTCTCCAGTACTGTCACAACTCCCCCGGGTGATCGACTGATTCACACGGTAGGGGGAGCCACTGACAATCCGCGGTGACCTGCGGTGACAGCGCATACCGAAGGGCCCGGCGCGCGAACTCGGGTTCGCCTGCCGGGCCCTTCGCCGTCAGATCTCGCCGCGAAGCTTGGCGAGCGCCTCCGCGAGGATCGCCTCGCCGTCCGCGTCACTGCGCCGCTCCCGCACATAGGCGAGGTGGGTCTTGTACGGTTCCGTGCGCGGCGGGTCCGGCGGGTTGTCCCGGTCCTGGCCGGCCGGGAAACCGCAGCGCGGGCAGTCCCACGTCTCCGGAACCTGTGCGTCACTGGCGAAGCTCGGCTGCGTCTCGTGCCCGTTCGAGCACCAGAAGGAGATGCGCAGACGCGGCGCGGACTCGCCGCGCTCCGCCTCACCCATCGGCCCCGCTCCGACCCGGCTTCCCCGGATCGCGTTGCCACTTGCCACGGTCGTAACTCCCTGCGTGATGGTGCTCGAAGATGCCCCAGTCTACGTAAGGCCCAACGCGCGTCCAGCGATTGTGGTTACACCCGCCCCGGGAACGCGGAGACGACAGATCAGTTGTCCAGCTTCATCAGCAGACCGAGAACGACAATGCTCGCGAACCACAACAGACCGACCACGACGGTGATGCGGTCGAGGTTGCGCTCGGCGACCGAGGAACCGCCGACGGACGACTGCATTCCACCACCGAACATGTCGGAGAGGCCGCCGCCCTTTCCCTTGTGCATCAGCACCAGCAGCATCAGCAGCAGGCTGAAGACGATCAGGGCAATCGAAAACCCGACAATCACGGCTGGACCAACTTCCTAGGACTGATATGGCGACGGGGGCCGGGGGGACGTATTCCATAATCCCGAGCCCGGCCCCCGCAAGGGTACGACGGATCCGCGCTACCGCATACTCACTGGTCGCGGAAGCGGACGATCTTGACGAACTCGTCGGCATCCAGTGCCGCGCCGCCCACGAGGGCGCCGTCGACGTCCGGCTGCGCCATGATCGCGGCCACGTTCGAGGCCTTGACCGAGCCGCCGTACTGGATGCGGACCTTGTCGGCCAGCTCCTGCGAGTAGAGCTCCGCGAGACGGCCGCGGATGGCCCCGCAGACCTCCTGGGCGTCCTCGGGTGTGGCGACCTCGCCGGTGCCGATGGCCCACACCGGCTCGTACGCGATCACGACGGACTCGGCCTGCTCGGCCGGGACGTCCTTGAGGCCGCCGTCAAGCTGGTCCAGCGTGTAAGCGACCTGCCGGCCCGCCTTGCGGACGTCCAGGCCCTCGCCGACGCAGAGAATCGGGGTCAGACCGTGCTTGAACGCGGCCTTGACCTTGGCGTTGCAGAGCTCGTCGCTCTCGTTGTGGTACTGGCGGCGCTCGGAGTGGCCGACGGCCACATAGGTGCACTTCAGCTTGGCCAGCATGGCGCCCGAGATCTCTCCCGTGTAGGCGCCGGAGTCCTGCGCCGAGATGTCCTGGGCGCCGTACTTGATCTTGAGCTTGTCGCCGTCGACCAGGGTCTGGACCGACCGCAGGTCCACGAAGGGCGGCAGGACCGCGACCTCGACGGCGTCGTAGTCCTTGTCGGCCAGGGCGAAGGCGAGCTTCTGGACGTGCGCGATGGCCTCAAGGTGGTTGAGGTTCATCTTCCAGTTGCCGGCCATCAGCGGCATACGCGTGGTCACGGTGTTCAGTCCTCCAGTGCGGCAAGGCCGGGAAGCGTCTTGCCCTCAAGGTATTCGAGGCTCGCGCCGCCGCCGGTCGAGATGTGACCGAAGGCGTTCTCGTCGAAGCCGAGGGTGCGCACGGCGGCGGCCGAGTCGCCGCCGCCCACGACGGTGAAGCCGTCGCAGTTGAGCAGCGCCCGCGCGATCGCCTGGGTGCCGCCCGCGTAGTCGGGGTGCTCGAAGACGCCGACCGGGCCGTTCCAGAACACGGTCTCCGCGTCCGCGATCTTCGACGCGTACAGCTCACGGGTCCTGGGACCGATGTCCAGACCCTCCTTGTCGGCGGGGATCTTGTCCGCGTCGACGGTGATGAAGTCGGCCGGCGCCTTGGTCTTCAGGTCCGGGAAGTCGGACGAGGCGACGATGTCGACCGGCAGGACCAGCTCGACACCGCTCTTCGCGGCGCGCTCCATGTACTCCGTGACGACCGGGAGCTGGTCCTCCTGGAGGAGCGAGATGCCGACCTCGTGGCCCTGGGCCTTGAGGAAGGTGTACGCCATGCCGCCGCCGATGAGGATGCGGTCGGCCTTGGAGAGCAGCTGGTCGATGACGGCCAGCTTGTCGGAGACCTTGGCGCCGCCGAGGACGACCACGTACGGGCGCTTGACGTCGTCGGTCAGCTTCTTCAGGACGCCGACCTCGGTGGCGATGAGGAAGCCGGCCGCGTGCGGCAGCCGCGCGGGCAGGTCGAAGACCGAGGCGTGCTTGCGGTGCACCGCGCCGAAGCCGTCGCCCACGTAGAGGTCGGCGAGCTCGGCGAGCTCGTCGGCGAAGGCGCCGCGCTCGGCGTCGTCCTTGCTCGTCTCACCGGCGTTGAAGCGCAGGTTCTCCAGGACGGCCACCTGGCCGTCGGCCAGCGCCGCGACGGTCTGCTTGGCGGAGTCGCCCACGGTGTCGGTGGCGAAGGCGACGTCCGCGCCCAGCAGCTCCCCGAGCCGCCGCGCCACCGGGGCGAGCGAGAAGGCCGGGTCCGGGGCGCCCTTGGGGCGGCCCAGGTGCGAGGCGACGACCACGCGCGCGCCGGCCTCGGCGAGCTTGGCAATCGTCGGCTGGACGGCGCGGATGCGGCCGTCGTCGGTGATGGAGGTGCCGTCGAGCGGCACGTTGAGGTCGGCGCGGACGAATACCCGCTTGCCGGAGACGCCCTCGGCGAGAAGTTCGTCGATCGTCTTCATGTGTTTCTGCGACTCCTTGGAGAAGGACGAGGCAAGCGACAGGGCTCGTGCGGCGCATCGTCGCGCTGCCCGAGCCCTGTGCTCACATCGAGTTGCCTGCCCTGAGACTTATCAGACTTAGAGCTGGCCGCCGACGAAGACGGTGAGGTCGACGAGGCGGTTCGAGTAGCCCCACTCATTGTCGTACCAGCCGAGGATCTTCACCGACTTGCCCTCCTGGACCATGGTCAGGGAGGAGTCGAAGGTGCAGGAGGCCGGCTCGCCGACGATGTCGGAGGACACGATCGCGTCCTCCGTGTACTCCAGGATGCCCTGGAGCTCGCCCTCGGCGGCCTTCTTGAACGCGGCGTTGACCTCGTCCTTGGTCACCTCGCGCTCCAGCTCCACGACGAGGTCGGTGGCCGAGCCGGTCGGGACCGGGACGCGCATCGCGATGCCGTCGAGCTTGCCCTTGAGCTTGGGCAGCACCAGCGCGGTGGCCTTGGCGGCACCGGTGGTGGTGGGGATGATGTTCTCGGCGGCGGCGCGGGCGCGGCGCAGGTCCGAGTGCGGGAAGTCCAGGATGCGCTGGTCGTTCGTGTACGCGTGGACGGTCGTCATCAGACCCTTGACGATGCCGAAGTTCTCGTCGAGGACCTTGGCCATCGGCGCCACGCAGTTGGTGGTGCAGGAGGCGTTGGAGATGACGTGGTGGCTGGCCGCGTCGTACTTGTCCTGGTTGACGCCCATCACGATGGTGATGTCCTCGTCCTTGGCCGGAGCCGAGATGAGGACCTTCTTGGCGCCGCCCGCGATGTGCTTCTCGGCGTCGGCCTTCTTGGTGAAGATGCCGGTCGACTCGATGACGATGTCGACGCCCAGCTGACCCCAGGGGATGTCGGCCGGGTTGCGCTCGGAGAGCACCTTGATGGTGTGGCCATCCACGGTGATGGTGTCGGCGGTGTGCGTGACCTCGGCCTTGAGGCGGCCCAGGATCGTGTCGTACTTGAGCAGGTGAGCAGTGGTCGCGGTGTCACCCAGGTCGTTGACAGCCACGATCTCGATGTCAGCACCCTGCTCCAGCAGCGCGCGGAAGTAGTTGCGCCCGATGCGGCCAAAGCCGTTGATGCCTACGCGGATCGTCACGAACCGATCTCCTCGTTAGGTACGCCGGTTTTCGACGCCGGCGAGTTGTATGGGATGTCCCCGACCGCTTATGACCCTACCTCTCCCGGAGCCGTGGAGTGACATCGAGCGCACTCCCGTGAGCGGCCACGACGGCCCGGACATGGCCGACGGCCCATACCTACCAACGGGTAAGGGCCGTCGACGGGACTTTCGTCCCGATTACGGAGCGTGATGGACAGGCCGGGGGCACCTCCGTGGGTCCGGCGTACGGAGGTGCCCGGCGGATCAGTCCCGCAGGGCGCGGAGCGCCTTGCCGATCACGTTCTTGCGGTCGGCCGCCGACGGCACGTGCTCCAGGCCGAAGCCGAGCAGCACGGTGTCGTGGGTGGTGACGGCCGCCTGGGAGTGGAACAGCGCCTGGGAGCGGGCCCAGTCGCCGGCGTTTCCGGGGCTGCCGGCCGGCGGTCCCGGCACGCTCCATGGGCCGAGCGCCGTCTCGAAGCCCTCGGCGCCCTGGGCGGTTCCGCCGATGACGAGCCTGGTGTCGTCGACGAAGGCGCCCACGCCCCCGGTGCCCGGGTCGGACACATAGGAGACGGAGAGCTCGACCTGCTTGCCCGCGTAGGGGCTCAGGTCGACCGAGACCGGCTGCCATCCGTTGGAGGAGCCGGTGAACCGGTTCCACGCGCCCGAGGTGCCGCTCGGCGTGCAGGCGCTCGCGCCGACGGTCAGGTAGTGCGCCAGGAACGGGTGCGCCTGGACGTAGTAGCCCTGCTCGCACTGGGCGGGCACCGCCTGGCTGGTGCCGCCGTTGGTGTCCGGCAGCGTCGTCCAGTCCTCCTGCCCCACGGTGTGCGCCTCGACGACCACGTTGTCGAAGCCCGGCTCGGTGTCATAGCTGAGCTGGAACTGCAGGCTCGGCCTGTCGGCCGCCGCCGTGCCGCTCAGATCGACGGTCCTGGACAGCCGCATATAGGCGTTGTCCTGGTGCACGGCCGCCGCGAACCAGTCGCCCGCGGCCGGCTCGAACGGGGTGCGGATGCCCGGGTAGGTGCCCGCGGCGGCGCTCTTGAACTGCGGGAACCGGTCGGGCTTGAGGGTGTCCGAGGTGATCGTGTACGCCCCGGCCAGGTTCAGCGGGTTGTCGCTGGCGTTGCCGAGCGCCGCCTTGGCCCCCGCCAGCTTCCCCGTGCCCTGGAAGGCCGGCGGCGATTTCAGGCCGACGCGGTTGTAGGCGCCGAGATAGTACTGGGCGAAGTCGTCGGAGTCGGCGCCGCCGAGGTCGACCGTGCCGCCCGCCTGCTCACCGGCGTTGACGAGCCGGCCGCCCTCGTTGAGGAAGTCGCGCACGGCCAGGGTGACGGCGGCGGTGGGCCGCTCGGCGCCCGTGTACCAGACGGCCGTCCTGAAGTGGCTGAGCACACCGAGCGCGCTCGGGGCGCCCTGGGTGGCCACGTCCCAGACCGCGGACCGGCGGCCGTTGCCGGCGAGCGCCTCGGTGTACGCGCCGGCGTGCTGGGCGGGCGCGGTGCCGCCCTCCTCCGCGATCACCAGGGTGTCGCCCCTGGGCCGGGCGGCCACGGTGTAGGTGAAGGGCGTGCTGGAGGTCCGCTTGCCGGCCCGGGTGCGCCCGGTGAACCAGACCTCGACCCGGGAGCCGGTGTCCGCGCCCTCGACGGTGGCCCGGTACTGGTCGAAGTGGATGTCGTCCTCGCCGCCGTAGACGTCGCCGCCCTTCCAGGCCTTGAGGTCCTCGGTGTGGGTACGGCCGCCGTCGACGCGGTAGTTGAGCCTCTTGTCGCGCACCGACCTGCGTGCGGTGACGGCGACTTCCTGGTCCTCGCCACGGGCGTACGAGGTGGTGAAGGCGTCCGGGGTGAAGTCGGGGGCGTCGATGCCGACCGGGGAGACCGGCTGGTCGGGGTGGCGCGCGGTGTCGGCGACGGCCAGCGCGAACGGGATGTTCTTGGTGAACTCCTGCTGGATCAGCTTCTCGTCGTCGGGGAAGTTGAAGACCGACTGGCAGTCGCCGGGCTTCCACCGGTCGTTCGGGTCGATCCGGGAGGCCGTCTGGCAGGTCGACATCTCCGGGGTGAACATATGGACGCCGTTGACGTTCCCCGCGTGTCCGTCGGCCTCGCCGTTGGTGGTGTACAGCTCGGAGGAGAGCTGTGAGCGGTAACCGGGGATCGCGGGCTTCTCGGGCGTGCCGGCCAGCGCCTTGAGGAGGACGTCGTCCGGGGTCGGGGTGGCGACCTGCCAGCCCACGCCGTACAGCAGCAGTTCGGCCGCGGAGTGGTAGTTGATGGCGTACGAGAACCCGATCCGCTTCTCGAAGGAGTCCAGCGCCTTGGTCTCCGGCTCGGAGCCTGCCGAGGGGCCGCGGTAGGTCTCGTCGGCGGGGTCGGGGGAGGAACCCTCGTTGTCGTAGCCCCACTTGTACGGGAAGTTGCGGTTGGGGTCGACGCCGTCGCCCGCGGTGATCTTCCCGTCGCCGTTGTTGTCGCGCAGGTTCTTGCGCCACAGCCGCTGCTGGGTGCCGGTGAAGGTGTAGTCGTACCCGTCGGGGTTGGCGGAGAGGACGAACCACAGCTCGGTGGAGTCCACGATCTTGGTGATCCGCGGGTCCTTGCCGTAGTTGTCGAGGTAGTAGTGCATCAGCCGCCGGGTCATCTCCGGAGTGATCCACTCACGCGCGTGCTGGTTCGACATGTACAGCACGGAGGGCTTGGAGCCGTCCTTGGCCTTGTTCGCGCCCTTGGTGAGCTTGAGCGCGAGGATGTCCTGGCCCTTGACCGTCTTGCCGATCGACTCGACCTTGGTGAGGGCGGGGTGGGCGAGCTGGGTGTCGACGATCTCCTGCCGCAGGCCGCCCGCCCCGCTGTAGGGGCGGAAGACGCCGTCCCCCTGGGCCCGCAGGCGCTTCTCGGTCGTCGTGGAGAGCGTGTGCTCGGTGAGGTCGACGCCTTGTTGCCGCAAGGTGCCGGCCTGCGTCTTCGTGAGGTAGAGCTCGACCTTGGCGGTCCCCTTCGCGGGGACCTGCGCGGTCAGTTCCCGGCCGTCCGCGCCCTGCGCGAGCAGGAGCGGCAGCTGTGCCTTGGTGACGTCGGCGTACCAGACGGAC
Source organism: Streptomyces sp. YS-3 (assembly GCF_045257485.1). NCBI lineage: Bacteria > Bacillati > Actinomycetota > Actinomycetes > Kitasatosporales > Streptomycetaceae > Streptomyces > Streptomyces sp. YS-3. The sequence continues at coordinate 46,243 of NZ_JBJHPC010000002.1, forward strand.
AGGCCTTCGCCGGTGCCGCCCTTGCCGCCCGGACTGGCGTGGGCGGCTGGTACCGCCGCCAGACCGGCCGTGAGCAGTGAAGCCGCGGCGAGGATCGCTCTCGCTCTGCGTCTCATTGGCCCCCCTTGCTGTTGTGTGCCACGAAAGTGACAGACGCCAGGCTCATGACACTTCATGATCATGTCAATACCGCGCGAGGGGGCCGGAAACGGAACCGGCGCCCACCAAGTGGGCGCCGTTCACGACAGGGTGGAGCCTGGGCGCGCCGCCGGTACGGGAGCCGGGCCGGCGCGAAACGGAGGGGTACTCCTCCGGTCAGCCGACCAGGCCGTCGGCCATCTCCTCGGTCAGATTGGACTCCGTGCCGGGGATGCCCAGATCCTGCGCCCGCTTGTCCGCCATGGCCAGCAGCCGGCGGATCCGGCCCGCGACCGCGTCCTTGGTCAGCGGCGGGTCGGCGAGCGCGCCCAGCTCCTCCAGGGAGGCCTGCTTGTGCTCCATGCGCAGCCGTCCGGCGGCGGCCAGGTGCTCCGGCACCTCCTCGCCCAGGATCTCCAGGGCGCGCTGCACCCGGGCCCCGGCGGCGACGGCGGCCCGCGCCGAGCGGCGCAGATTGGCGTCGTCGAAGTTGGCCAGGCGGTTGGCGGTGGCCCGGACCTCCCGGCGCATCCGCCGCTCCTCCCAGGCGAGCACCGACTCGTGCGCCCCGAGGCGGGTGAGCAGCGCGCCGATCGCGTCCCCGTCGCGCACGACCACGCGGTCCACTCCGCGCACCTCGCGGGCCTTGGCGGCGATCTGGAGCCTGCGGGCCGCGCCGACCAGCGCGAGGGCCGCCTCCGGTCCGGGGCAGGTCACCTCCAGGGAGGAGGAGCGGCCCGGCTCGGTGAGCGAGCCGTGGGCGAGGAAGGCCCCGCGCCAGGCCGCCTCGGCGTCACAGGTGGCCCCCGAGACCACTTGCGGCGGGAGACCCCGGATGGGGCGGCCCCGGCCGTCGACGAGGCCGGTCTGGCGCGCCAGCTGGTCGCCGCCCGCCACCACCCGTACGACGAAGCGCGAACCGCGGCGCAGACCGCCCGGAGCCATCACGATCAGCTCGGAGCTGTGGCCGAAGATCTCCAGGATGTCCCGCTTGAGGCGGCGCGCCGCCATCGCGGTGTCGAGCTCCGCCTCGATCACGATGCGACCGCTGACCAGGTGGAGGCCGCCGGCGAACCGCAGGATCGACGAGACCTCCGCCTTTCTGCAGCAGGTCCGGGTGACGGGAAGCCGGGAGATCTCATCCTTCACCGCTGCCGTCATCGCCATGGGCCGATCCTTCCATGCATCCGAAAAATACGGTCGTACGCGGCGGCCAACAGCTCCCGGTCGTGCTTCGGGGACCCGTCGGGCGCGGCGACCGCCGCCAGCTCGACCACGGCGCCGAGCTGCTTGGCGGCGTCGGCGAGGGACTCGCGGTCGGGCACGGCGGCCACGTCGGCCAGCACCACGTCCAGGGCGAGTTTAGGGGCGTGTCGTCCCAAAACCTCCAAATGACGCTGCGGAGAGAAGCCATCGGTTTCGCCGGGCTGGGGCGCCAGGTTCAGCGAGAGCACCTTGCGGGCCTTGGTCACCGTGAGCGCGTCGAGCAGCTCGGGCACCAGCAGATGCGGGATCACCGAGGAGAACCAGGAGCCGGGCCCCAGCACCACCCAGTCGGCGTCCAGGACGGCCTCCACCGCCTCCGGGACCGCCGGCGGGTCGTGCGGCACCAGGTTGACCGACTGCACCTCGCCCGGGGTGAGCGCCACCGTGGCCTGCCCCCGGACGGTGTCCACGTCGTCGGGGCGGTCCGGGTCGTGGCCCCGCACCAGCGCCTGCAGCTCCAGCGGGACCGCGGACATCGGCAGCACCCTGCCGTGTGCCCCCAGGAGCCTGCCGACCAGGTCGAGCGCCTGGACGTGGTCGCCCAGCTGCTCCCACAGGGCGACGATCAGCAGATTGCCGACCGCGTGCTCGTGCAGCTCGCCCTGGGACTGGAAGCGGTGCTGGATGACCCGGGCCCAGGTCTGGCCCCAGTCGTCGTCGCCGCAGAGCGCCGCCAGGGCCTTGCGCAGATCGCCCGGCGGCAGCACGCCCAGCTCCTCGCGGAGCCGGCCGCTGGAGCCGCCGTCGTCGGCCACGGTGACGACGGCGGTCAGGTCGCCGGTGATCCGGCGCAGCGCCGCGAGCGACGCGGAGAGGCCCATGCCGCCGCCGAGGGCGACGACCTTGGGCTGGGCGCCACGCTTGCGGCCGGTGCCCGGCACCGGCCCGCGCGTACGCCGTCGGTACACCTTCACTCGCGCCCCATGTCCCGGTGGACGACGACGGTCTCGATTCCCTCGGAGGCGAGCCGGGCGGCCAGCTTCTCCGACATCGCCACGGAGCGGTGCTTGCCGCCCGTGCAGCCGACGGCGATCGTCACGTACCGCTTGCCCTCGCGGCGGTAGCCGGTGGCGATCAGCTGGAGCAGTTCGCTGTACTGGTTGAGGAACTCCTTGGCGCCCGGCTGGTTGAAGACGTAACCGGACACCTCCTCGTTCAGGCCCGTGTACGGGCGCAGCTCCGGCACCCAGTGCGGGTTCGGCAGGAAGCGGCAGTCCACCACCAGGTCGGCGTCGACCGGCAGACCGTACTTGTAGCCGAACGACATCACCGTGGCGCGCAGCTCCGGCTCCTCGTCCCCGGCGAACTGGGCGTCCATCTTGGCGCGCAGCTCGTGGACGTTGAGGCTGGAGGTGTCGATCACCAGGTCGGCGTCGCCGCGCAGCTCGCGCAGCAGGTCGCGCTCGGCCGCGATGCCGTCGACGATCCGGCCGTCGCCCTGGAGGGGGTGCGGGCGGCGGACCGACTCGAAGCGGCGCACCAGCGCGTCGTCCGACGACTCCAGGAAGACGATCCGCCGGGTGACCTGCTTGGAGTCCAGGTCGGCCAGCGACTCGCGGAGGTTGTCGAAGAACCGGCGGCCCCGCACGTCGACGACGACGGCGATGCGGGCCACATTGCCCTGGGAGCGGGCGCCGAGCTCCACCATGGTGGGGATCAGCGCGGGCGGCAGGTTGTCGACGACGAACCAGCCGAGGTCCTCCAGGCACTTGGCGGCGGTGCTGCGTCCGGCGCCGGACATGCCGGAGATGATCACCAGCTCGGGGATGGCCGGCTCTACGGCGTCGTTCGTCGTGCCCGTACTCACGTGTGCGGCTCCAGCTTCTGCGTCTGTTCGGTCGTGCTCAGTCATTTCGCGGATCCCCCGTCGTCCTCTTCAATGATCTCTCCTGTCGCCGTGTTCACGGCGGGTGCGGCCGGAGCTGCCTGTGCCAGGGCCGCCGCCACGGTCTCGGCCGTCTTGCGGCCTATCCCGGGAACTTCACAGATCTGCTCGATTGTCGCCGACCGCAGCCGCTTCACCGAGCCGAAATGCTTGATCAGAGCCTGTTTGCGGGACTCGCCCAGGCCCGCCACGTCGTCCAGGGGGCTCGCCTTGAACCGCTTGGTCCGCTTGACCCGCTGGTAGGTGATGGCGAACCGGTGGGCCTCGTCACGCACGCGCTGGAGCAGATACAGCCCCTCGCTGGAGCGCGGCAGGACGACGGGGTCGTCGTCGTCCTGCAGCCAGACCTCCTCCAGACGCTTGGCGAGCCCGCAGACCGCCACATCGTCCATCCCCAACTCGTCCAGGGCCCGCTTGGCGGCGGCCACCTGCGGCTGCCCGCCGTCGACCACCACGAGCTGCGGCGGGTAGGCGAACCGCTTGGGCCGCCCGTCCTCGGTGCGGGGACCGGCCTCCGCCGGGGCCTCGCCGGGCGCCGGGACCTCACCGGAGGGAGCCGGTCCGGCCGCGCCCTCCTCGCCGTCCGCCCACTCCCCCAGCCGGGCGCTCTCGGCCAGGTACCGCTTGAAGCGGCGGGTGATGACCTCGTGCATGGACCGGACGTCGTCCTGGCCCTCGAAGCCCTTGATCTGGAAGCGCCGGTACTCGCTCTTGCGGGCCAGGCCGTCCTCGAAGACGACCATGGAGGCCACCACGTCCTCGCCCTGGAGGTGGGAGATGTCGAAGCACTCGATCCGCAGCGGCGCGCTGTCCAGGTCCAGGGCCTGCGCGATCTCCTCCAGGGCCCGGGAGCGGGTGGTCAGGTCGGAGGCGCGCTTGGTCTTGTGCAGCGCGAGCGCCTGCTGCGCGTTGCGCGCGACCGTCGCCATCAGGTCCTTCTTGTCGCCGCGCTGCGGGATGCGCAGCGACACCTGCGACCCGCGCCGCCCGGCCAGCCACGCGCCGACCGACTCGGCGTCCTCGGGCAGCGCCGGAACCAGCACCTCCTTCGGTACGGAGTCGCCGGTCTCCTCCCCGTACAGCTGCTGGAGGGCGTGCTCGACCAGTCCCGCCGTGTCGACGGCCTCGACCTTGTCGGTGACCCAGCCGCGCTGGCCGCGCACCCGTCCGCCGCGCACATGGAAGATCTGCACGGCCGCCTCCAGCTCGTCCTCGGCGACCGCGATCAGGTCCGCGTCGGTGGCGTCGGCGAACACCACCGCGTTCTTCTCCAGGGCCCGGCGCAGCGCCCCGATGTCGTCGCGCAGCCGCGCGGCCCGCTCGTACTCCATCTCCTCGGCCGCCGCCGCCATGTCCTTCTCCAGGCGGCGGATGTACGTACCCGTGCGCCCGGCCATGAAGTCGCAGAAGTCGTCGGCCAGTTCGCGGTGCTCCTCGGGCGTGACCCGGCCGACGCAAGGGGCCGCGCACTTGCCGATGTAGCCGAGCAGACAAGGCCGGCCGATCTGGGTGGAGCGCTTGAACACCCCGGCGGAGCACGTCCTCACCGGGAAGACGCGGAGCATCAGGTCCACGGTCTCGCGGATCGCCCACGCGTGCGCGTACGGACCGAAGTAGCGCACGCCCTTCTTCTTGGCGCCGCGCATCACCTGCACCCTCGGGAACTGTTCGTTGAGGGTGACCGCCAGATAGGGATAGCTCTTGTCGTCGCGGTACTTGACGTTGAAGCGGGGGTCGAACTCCTTGATCCACGAATACTCGAGCTGGAGCGCCTCGACCTCGGTGGAGACGACCGTCCACTCCACGGACGCGGCCGTGGTGACCATCGTCGCCGTGCGCGGGTGCAGGCTCGTGAGCGGCTGGAAGTAGTTCGCGAGCCGCTGGCGCAGGGACTTGGCCTTGCCGACGTAGATCACCCGGCGGTGGTCGTCCCGGAACTTGTAGACCCCCGGCGAGTCGGGGATCTGTCCCGGCTTGGGGCGGTAGGTGGAGGGGTCTGCCATGGCCACCACCCTACTGGCGGGGACCGACAACGCGGTTTCACGGGGCGGGGCCCTCTGCGGGCACGGGGAACCGCGTGACCGGGCGCGTACGATCCGCGGCCGGTCACGCGGTCCGTCCGACGGCCTACGCCGGGTTCGCCCCGCGCCTGCGGCGGCGCAGCGCCACCGCGCCCAGGCCCGCCGCCGCGAGCGCACCCGCACCGGTGGTCACCGCGGCGGCCGTGCCCGTACCGCCACCGTGGCCTGCGGAGACGGCCGCGGCGGAGGAGGCGGACGAGGCAGCCGCGGCCTGGGCCCGGGCCTCCTCGGGGGTCCGGCCGAACCCGCCGGCCTTGCCGGACTTCGCGTACGCGGAGCCGGGCAGCTTGTCGCCGTAGGCCCGCTGGACGCGCTGCCGGTAGGCGGCCAGCGTGGTGCCCCGGGCGCCGACCGCGCGCACGGCGTCCTCGTCCAGCGGGAGCACGGTGGCGCCCTTCTGGACGTACCAGGCGTTGATCTGCGGCTCCTGGAAGACCGTGCCGCCCGGCAGCCGGCTCGCGCCCGCCGCGGCATAGCGGGCCTCGTCGTCACCGGTGGCGATGTTCACGACCTGCCAGGTCCCGCCCTGCGGAACCGCCCACAGGGAGGCCTTCTGCCCGTCCGAGGAGACGGCCGTGGAGGCGAGGTACTCCAGCTTCGCGACCGGCGCCCCCGCCCGCCCGGCGACGAACTCCGGGGAAAGCGTGTAGACGGGCACCGCGTCGCCCTGGATGCGCGGGGCGACGGCGGCCAGGGACACCTTGCCGTCCCGTGCGAAGAAGCGGGAGAGCGTGGCGAGGGTCGCGGGCGCCGCCGCGGCCCGGTGGGCGGCGGCCCTGGAGTCCGCCGACGCGAGGGGGCCCGGGTCGGCCGCCGCGCCCGGGGCGCAGAGACCGGCGAGGCCGGTGAGCAGCGCCGCGACGGCGGCGCAGGAGGAGGACAGACGTCGCAGGGTCATCGTCGTCACGCCCCGATCCGGTAGAGCGAGTGGGTCCAGGAGAACGAGTCGTTGTCGACGTACCAGGCGTGCGAGGCCCAGTTGTAGCGGTTGCTGGAGGGCCAGGGGTCGCCCCAGTACACCCAGCTGTTCGCGGTGTCGTACCCGTAGATCACCTGCATATGACCGCCGCCGCTCGACCACTGGATACGGCTCTCCATGGGCCGGTTGGCGTTGATCTCGGTCTGGACGGTCGAGTAGCGCAGCCAGCCGCTTACGTAGGAACCGGAGCTGATCCCGGCCCAGTCCAGGGCGGTCTGCACATTGCCCAGGTCCGCCTGCCAGTTCGGGCAGTCGTACCCCTGCTGGCGCCCGAAGGCGGCGTTGCAGAACTGGTTCTGTCTGTAGGAGCGCCCGAACCAGGTGGCGATGGTGTTGCCGGACGCGGCCCAGCACCAGTTGTCCTTCTGCTGGGCCTGCATGGTGATGTCGAGCCGTTTCGACGTGGCGGTCGTCACCGCGGCGGCGGACGGCGTGTCGGCGGCGGTACGGGGGTCGGCGGCGGTCGTGGACGTGGCGGCTGCGGTGGTGCCGTGCTCGTGCGGGGATGCGACGGCGCTCGCCGTGGGGGCGACGAGCAGGGCCGTCACCACGAGGGCGAGGGCCGGAAGCCGTCTCTTGCGGTTGTGCATCGCGTTCCTCCCGAAGCGGGGGGTGTGGGGATTGGAGGAGCGCGTCCGGACGCTTTCGGTGAGCATCGAACGTTGTCGTGGGCTGGTCAACGCGCTTCAATGCGGGGTGAGACGCGGGTGTGAACGGAGTGGCCTCCATGTGAACAGGCCTTCCCGGCCCACCAGGCCACCCGGGTCCCGCGGCGACCCGTGACCACCCCCCGCCGTGAACGTTCACTGTGCGGCCCGAAGCCCCCTGACCGGCAGCGCGGTTGAACCAGGTCCGTAGGGCCGGCCCGGCCACCGACACGGTGGGCCCGGACCCGTACGGCCACCCCCCACCGGATCCGAAGCCGTCCCGAGGGAGTCCCCCATGCTCCACACCGATGCCGATCTCGCACAGGTGCTCCACACCGGCCCGTTCCATCTGGCGCTGCGCACCGCGCTCGCCGTCCGCGGGCTTCCGCTCCAGCGCGTCCAGCACCATCTCGCGGGGCGCGGGGTCAAGGTCGGTGTGACCAGCCTCAGTTACTGGCAGCAGGGTGCCCGACGGCCGCAGCGCGCCGAGTCGCTGCGGGCCGTGCGCGCCCTGGAGGAGGTCCTCGGGCTGCCGGACCGTTCGCTGCTGCGGCTGCTCGACGACGGCGAGGCCCGCGACGGGGCGGAGCGCCCGGCGGCCCGCTCCTACCGCTCGCTGGTGGAGGCCTCCGGGATCGTCGAGCGGCTGATCACCGACCTGGAGTCACCGGTGGACGGCGGCCTGCACACGGTCGGCCACCACGAGCGGGTACGCGTCGGGGCGGGCCGCGAACTGCTCGGCCGCGACTCCCAGCAGGTGGTGCGGGCCCACCGGGACGGGATCGACCGCTATCTCGCCATCCACCACGGCGACCCCGGCTGCGACCCGTCCCGGGTGCGGGTGCGCGCCGTCGAGAACTGCCGCACCGGCCGGGTGCGCTGGGACGCCGACACCGGTGTCCTGGTGGCCGAGCTGCTCTTCGACGCCCGGCTCAGAGCCGGGGAGACGTACCTCTTCGGCTACGGCTTCGAGGACGGCACGGCCGGCCCGAGCAGCGAGTACGTACGCGGTTTCAGCTTCGCGGGCGGGCAGTACGTGCTCCAGGTCCGCTTCGACGAGCACGCCCTGCCGGTACGGTGCCGGCGCTTCGCCCGGACCTCGGCCGGCTCGGCCCGCTCGGCCCGGGGCGATCTGACGCTGAGCGGGCAGCACCGGACGGTGCACCTGGTCGAGCAGGGGGTGCGGCCCGGGATCCTGGGGATCGACTGGGACTGGGCGTAGGCGCGGCGGGAAGCCCTGCTCAGGCGTCGGGACCGGCCACCAGCCTGCCGTCCTTCACCTTCACCGGGACGGCGGGCAGCGGCACGGTCGCCGGGCCGTGCACGGGCTGGCCGGTCATGACGTTGAAGCGGCTGCCGTGGCAGGGGCAGTTCCCGTGCCCGTCCTCGATCTTGTCCAGGACGCAGCCGGCGTGGGTGCACTGGGCGCTGAACGCCTTGTACTCGCCCTTGGCCGGGCAGGACACCATCAGTCGCTGCTCACGGTAGAGCTTGGCCCCGCCGACCGGGATCTCCTCGGGCGCGCCCAGGGCGACCGGGGCGGTCGGGGTCGGCGTCTGGGCGTGGCCGAGCTTGGAGTCGGTGGAGCAGGCGGCCACACCCAGCCCCGCGGCCCCGGCGAGGGCCGCGCCTTTCAGCACGGTGCGACGGGCGGCGGGCTGGCCGGACATGGGGTCTCCACGGGTCATGGGGGGTTGGTGACGTATCCGACGATAC
>NZ_JBJHPC010000011.1:0-36915 GCF_045257485.1 Streptomyces sp. YS-3
GGACCCTCACCGACCCGCCCTGCGGCTACCGCCTCACCGCCGCCCGGTACGCCGAGGTGAAGGACCGCCTCGCCCTGCACGGCATCCGGGTACGGCGGTCCGGAGACGGCGCGTTCGTCCCGCTGCGCCAGCCGCTGCGGACGCTCGTGCCCCTGCTGCTCGACGCCCGCGCGCAGTACGGGCTGACGGCGGCCGAACCCGTACAGCGCTGCTGAGACGGGTTCTCACCGGAGGGGAGTGCGGGAGGCGGCGGCCAGTGCCGCCGCCTCCCGCGCACACCCCCAGGCCACCGTGACCCCGGCGCCGCCGTGCCCGTAGTTGTGCACCAGCAGACCGCCGGACGCCGTGGACTCCGCCTCGATCCGCACCCCGGTGTCCCGCACCGGGCGCAGCCCCACACGGTGGGCGAGCACCCGCGCCCCCGCGATCTCCGGCCGCACCCGCGCGCACCGCTCCACGATCCGCGCCGCGACGGCCGGGTCCGGGGTGAGGTCCCACACGTCGTCCTGCGCGGTCCCGCCGAGCAACAGCCCGTAGGGCTGCGGGAAGAAGTAGGTCGTCTCACCCGCGGAGTGGTCGACACTGGTGTACCACTCGCTCACCCCGGGGTTCTCCACGACCACCAACTGACCGCGCACCGGCCGCATCAGGGGGTCGGGGACGAGCGCACGGGCGCCCAGGCCCGTGCAGTTGACCACCACCGGCGCGTCCGGCAGGGCGTCCACCGCCCGGGTCTCGACCGTTCCGCCCGCCGCCTCCAGCCGTCCGCGCAGCCACGCCAGATGGACCGGCATGTCGATCAGGGGTATGCGGGCCCGCACGCCCCCCTCCGCCTGGTGCAGCCCCGCCACCTCGGCCGCCCAGGGCCCCAGTTCACCGAGCCGGATGCCCGCCTGCAGCCCCTCCACCAGCCGTACCCCGGTTCGGCCGGGATCGGCGGCCAGCTCCTCGTACACCCGCAGGGAGGCGAGGGCCCAGTCGCCGACGCGACCGGCGGGCTCGATGCGGTACGGCCACCACAGCGCCCCCGCGACCGCCGAGGTCGTCGCCTCGGCCGGATCCCTGCTCCACACCCGCACACGCCGGCCCGACTCCGCCAGGACCACCGCCGTGGTCAGACCGATGACACCGCCGCCCAGCACGATCATCTGCTCGCTCATGAAGGGACGGTAGCGGATGGGTGACACCCGGCTCGGATCCGTGGGCGGAGGAGGATACTCGGCATATGTCTGCCGAGTACGCGACCTTCTCCCTCGCCCCCGCGATGCGGGCGGGCGATGGCGCGGGGACCGGCTCGCCCCAAGTGCACCGTGAATTCATGGACTTCGTCGTCGACGGCCGGCCGCTGCTGCTCCAACTCGCCGACCTGGACGCCGTCTCCCCGCTCGCGGCGGACGTGCCGCCCGCCGTCCTCGGCGCCCAGGTGCGCAGCCTGCTCCTGGAGACCGAACCGCCGCTGGCCCAGGGGCGGTACGTGGTCTACGGCTGCCCGGAGTGCGAGGACCTGGCGTGCGGGGCGGTCACCGCCGTGATCGAGCGCTCCGGGGACGCCGTCGTCTGGCGGGACTTCGCCTGGCAGACCGGACCCGTGCCCGATCTGGTGCTCAACGGCTACCACGGCATCGGGCCGTTCCGCTTCCGCGCCGAGGAGTACCGGGCCGCGCTGGAACGGTTGTTGAGCGACGAGCCGCCCCGGCGCCGGGTCCTGCTGATCGGGGCCCGCGCGGCCGTCCTGGGCAGGCTCGCCGCGGCCCTGCGCTTGATCGGCATCGGCGCGGACATCACCGACGGCGTGACCGACGTGACCGGCGAAGAACTCCGCGCGTACGGGGCGGTCGTCTTCGGCCGCGCGGTCACCGAGGCCGAACGCGCGGCCACGCGCGCCGCTTTCACCCGCGCCCGGGCGCACCCCGTGTACGTGACGGGGCTCGCCCCCATCACCCCGCTCCTGGTGGCCCAGGTGGAGCAGGCGCTGGACCGCACGCCGCTCGCCCAGCGCCGGCTCACCTATCTGTCCGCCTCCCCGGACGAGGCCCGGCTCGCGGTCGGCGCGACCTGCCGCGTCCGGCTCACCGCCTACCGGCTGGACCGGCTGCGCCGCGTCCACGCCCAGGAGATCCTGGACGCGGTCCTCGACCCCGGCCCGCACCGCATCCCGCTGGACGAGCGCGCCCTGCGCGCGGACGCCTTCCTGGTCGCCCGCACCACCGGCGGAGTGATCACCACGGCGGTGGTGCGCTGAAACGGTCCGCGCGGAGGAGGGGGGAGCCGGTCCGCCGGTCAGTGGGACGGGGCGCCCGGCGGCCCGGACGCCACCCCGTCTCCGTCGGCCGGTGCCGGCGCGCCCCAGTAGGATCGGTGTCCTCATGACTGCCACTCTCGTCGCCAAGGACCTCGCCGCCGGCCACGGCGACCGCACGCTCTTCGCCGGGCTCGACCTCGTCGTCGCCCCCGGTGACGTCATCGGCCTCGTCGGGGCGAACGGGGCGGGGAAGTCCTCCCTGCTCCGTCTGCTCGCCGGACTCGACACACCGGAGGAGGGCGAGCTCCGGCTCTCCCCGCCCGGCGCCACCGTGGGGCACCTGCCCCAGGAGCCGGACCGCCGTCCCGGCGAGAGCGTGCGCGCCTTCCTGGCCCGCCGCACCGGTGTGGCCGCCGCCCAGGAGGCCATGGACGCCGCCACCCAGGCCCTGGTCGAGGGGGCGCCCGGCAGCGACGACGCGTACGCCGAGAGCCTGGAGCGCTGGCTCGACCTCGGCGGCGCCGACCTCGACGAGCGCGCCGAGGAGGTGGCCGCCACCCTCAACCTCACCGTCGGCCTCGACCAGCCGATGACCGCCCTCTCCGGCGGCCAGGCCGCCCGTGCGGGACTGGCCTCGCTGCTGCTCTCGCGCTACGACGTGTTCCTGCTCGACGAGCCCACCAACGACCTCGACCTCGACGGTCTGGAGCGCCTGGAGTCCTTCGTCAAGGGCCTGCGCGCGGGCACGGTGGTGGTCAGCCACGACCGCGAGTTCCTCGCCCGCACGGTCACCAAGGTGCTCGAACTCGACCTCGCCCAGCAGCAGATCACGCTCTACGGCGGCGGTTACGAGGCGTATCTGGAGGAGCGCGCCACCGCCCGCAGGCACGCCCGAGAGGACTTCGAGGAGTACGCCGACAAGCGCTCCGCCCTGGAGAGCCGGGCCCTGATGCAGCGCGGCTGGATGGACAAGGGCGTCAAGAACGCCCGCCGCAAGGCGGGCGACAACGACAAGATCGGCCGCAAGTTCCGCAGCGACGCCAGCGAGAAGCAGGCCTCCAAGGCCCGCCAGACCCAGCGCATGATCGAACGCCTGGACGTCGTCGACGAGCCCCGCAAGGAGTGGGAGCTGCGGATGGAGATCGCGAGCGCGCCCCGCTCGGGCGCCGTCGTCGCCGCCCTCAGCCAGGCCGAGGTCCGGCGCGGCGACTACACCTTCGGCCCCGCCACCCTCCAGATCGACTGGGCCGACCGCGTGGCCATCACCGGCGCCAACGGCGCGGGCAAGTCCACGCTCCTCGCCGCCCTGCTCGGCCGCATCCCGCTCGACGCGGGACGGGCCACGCTCGGCTCCGGCGTCGTCGTCGGCGAGGTCGACCAGGCCCGCGGCCTCTTCGTCGGCGACGAGCCGCTGCTGGAGGCGTTCTGCGCGGCCGTCCCCGACACCGAGCCGGCCGAGGTGCGCACCCTCCTCGCCAAGTTCGGGTTGCGGGCCGACCACGTGCTGCGCCCCGCCGCCTCGCTCTCGCCCGGCGAGCGCACCCGGGCGGCGCTCGCGCTGCTCCAGGGCCGGGGCGTCAACCTGCTCGTCCTCGACGAGCCGACCAACCACCTCGACCTCCCGGCGATCGAGCAGCTGGAGTCCGCCCTCGACTCGTACACCGGCACGCTGCTCCTGGTCACCCACGACCGGCGGATGCTGGACGCGGTCCGCACCACCCGGCGCGTCGAGGTCGCCGACGGCAAGGTCACCGAGCAGTAGGAGAGCGGTAGGGCAGCGGCAGGACACCACCGGCCGCCGGGGCGGCACGGGTGGAGCGGCGCCCCGCCCCGGGCCGCCGCTCCACCCGCCGCGTCCCTAGCGACGGCCCTTCGGGTCCAGCAGGCCGGCCTTGCGCAGGGCGTCCGCCATCGCCCCGTTCGCCGGGGGCGGCGGCGTCTGGCGGCCACCGCGGTCCCGGCCGCCGCCGCCCTGGCGCTGCTGCCCGCGCTGCTGCGGGGGGCGTCCGCCCCGCTGCTCCCGCTTCGGGGCGCCGCCCGGGGCGGTCGCGGTCGCCTCGTCCTCCAGCCGCAGCGTCAGCGAGATCCGCTTGCGCGGCACGTCGACGTCCAGGACCTTCACCTTGACGATGTCGCCCGGCTTGACCACCTCGCGCGGGTCCTTCACGAACTTGTCCGACAGCGCCGAGACATGCGCCAGGCCGTCCTGGTGCACACCGATGTCGATGAACGCGCCGAACGCCGCAACGTTGGTCACCACACCCTCCAGGACCATCCCCGGCTCCAGGTCGCCGATCTTCTCGACGCCCTCCTTGAAGGTCGCCGTCCTGAAGGCGGGGCGCGGGTCGCGCCCGGGCTTCTCCAGCTCGCGCAGGATGTCCGTCACCGTCGGCAGACCGAAGGTCTCGTCCACGAAGTCGTCCGGCCGCAGCGACCGCAGCACCGCCGTGTTGCCGACCAGCGCCGCCACCTCGCTGCCGGTGGTCTTCACCATCCGGCGCACCACCGGATACGCCTCGGGGTGCACGCTGGAGGCGTCCAGCGGGTCGTCGCCGCCGCGGATCCGCAGGAAGCCCGCACACTGCTCGTACGCCTTCGGGCCCAGCCGCGCCACGTTCTTGAGCGCCTTGCGGGAGCGGAACGGGCCGTTGGCGTCCCGGTGCGCCACGATGTTCTCGGCGAGGCCCGCGCCGATGCCGGAGACGCGCGAGAGCAGCGGCGCGGACGCGGTGTTGACGTCCACCCCGACGCCGTTCACACAGTCCTCCACGACCGCGTCCAGCGAGCGCGAGAGCTTCACCTCGGAGAGGTCGTGCTGGTACTGGCCGACGCCGATCGACTTGGGGTCGATCTTCACCAGCTCGGCGAGCGGGTCCTGGAGGCGGCGGGCGATGGAGACCGCGCCGCGCAGCGACACGTCCATGTCCGGCAGCTCCTGCGAGGCGAACGCCGACGCCGAGTACACGGAGGCGCCCGCCTCCGAGACCATCACCTTGGTGAGCTTCAACCCCGGGTGTTTGGCGATCAGTTCACCGGCGAGCTTGTCGGTCTCCCGGGACGCGGTGCCGTTGCCGATGGCGATCAGCTCCACCGCGTGCTCCTCGGCGAGCCGGGCCAGCTTGGCGACCGCCTCGTCCCACCGGTTCGCCGGGACGTGCGGGTGGATCACGTCCGTCGCCACGACCTTGCCCGTGGCGTCCACGACGGCCACCTTCACGCCCGTACGGAACCCGGGGTCGAGGCCCAGCGTCGCGCGCGTCCCGGCCGGGGCGGCGAGCAGCAGGTCGCGCAGGTTCGACGCGAAGACCCGCACCGCCTCGTCCTCGGCGGCCGTGCGCAGCCGCAGCCGCAGGTCGATGCCGAGGTGGACGAGGATGCGGGTGCGCCACGCCCAGCGGACGGTGTCGGCCAGCCACTTGTCGCCCGGGCGGCCCCGGTCCGCGACGCCGAAGCGGCGCGCCACCATGTTCTCGTACGCCGAGGGGCCGGGGATCTCCGCGTCCTGCGGGCCCTCGGGTTCCAGGACGAGGTCGAGGACGTCCTCCTTCTCGCCGCGCAGCATCGCCAGGACGCGGTGCGAGGGCAGCGCCGTGAACGGCTCGGTGAAGTCGAAGTAGTCGGCGAACTTGGCGCCCGCCTCCTCCTTGCCCTCGCGCACCTTCGCCACCAGGCGGCCCCTGGTCCACATGCGCTCGCGCAGCTCGCCGATGAGGTCGGCGTCCTCGGAGAACCGCTCGGCGAGGATGGCGCGGGCGCCGTCCAGGGCAGCCGCCGGGTCCGCGACGCCCCTGTCCGCGTCGACGAACGCCGCCGCGGCGGCGAGCGGCTCCACCGACGGGTCGGTCAGCAGCCCCTGCGCCAGCGGTTCGAGGCCCGCCTCACGGGCGATCTGCGCCTTGGTGCGCCGCTTGGGCTTGAAGGGCAGATAGATGTCCTCCAGGCGCGCCTTGGTGTCGGCGGCGCGGATCTGCCGCTCCAGCTCCTCGGTGAGCCTGCCCTGCTCGCGGACGGAGTCGAGGACCGCCGTGCGGCGGTCCTCCAGCTCCCGCAGATACCGCAGCCGCTCCTCCAGGGTGCGCAGCTGGGCGTCGTCGAGCATCTCGGTCGCTTCCTTGCGGTAGCGCGCGATGAACGGCACGGTCGACCCGCCGTCGAGCAGCTCGACGGCGGCCTTCACCTGCCGCTCCCGTACGCCGAGTTCCTCGGCGATCCTGCCTTCGATGGACGTCGTCACGTTCCCGTACCGCCTTCTCGCAGAGCCTGAAGGCGCCATTGTGGCAGGCGGCACCGACAACAGGCGGTCAGCCCTTGCCGACGAGGTCGGCCGGGAACGCCCCCGCGGCCACCGCCGTCATCAGCAGCCCCCGGGCCAGCTCGGTCAGCCGCTCCACGCCCTCCGCGCCGAGCAGTTCGTACGGGGCGGAGTCCAGCCGGTCGGTGCGGTCCTCGACCTCGGCGCGCAGGGCGGTGCCGGCCTCGGTGAGTTCGCCCGCGGCGTCCAGCAGGCCGCGCTCGCGCAGCCGGGCGACGGCCGCCTCCCAGTCCGCGCGCCGCCAGCCGCGCGAGCCCAGGACCCAGCGCGGCGCCATCCCCTTGCCGGTGGCGGTGTGGCTGACCAGGGCCTCCAGCGGGTCGAGGCCGGCGTCGAGCAGCGCGGTGAGGTGGCCGTCGCCGCGGTGCTCGCGCAGCAGCGTCGCCGCGTGCCAGTACGCCAGGTGCGGCTCCTCGGGCACCGGCAGGTCGGCGTGGGCGGCGTACAGCGGCCGGGCGTGGCGGGTGCAGCCCTCGGTGGCGCGCAGCGCGAGGCGGGCGGCCTCCGCCATCTCCGGCGAGGCCACGACCTCGTCGCCGAGCAGCCGCCGCAGGGTGCGGTCGGCGGCCCGCAGCCGGGCGTCGAGGACAGCCTCGGGGGAGGCGATGTCCCACACGGCGGGCACGTGCCGGGCGACCAGCTCGTGGTTGAAGTTGTAGAACGTGGCGGTGATGGTGCCGGGTCCGACCGCGCCGAGCGCGGCGGCGCGCCCGGCGAAGTAGGCGGCGCGCTCGTCCTCGACACCGAGCTGCTTGAGCTCGTCGGTGTAGTCGGGGGAGAAGTAGACCGTCGAGTGCAGCGGGTTGACGGAGTTGTGGCAGCGGCGGCCGGCGCGCGGCGGGAGAGACGTCATACCCGCAGGTTACCGACTGGTCGGTACGGAGTGAAGCCCCGAGGGCGTTCGGGTGCGCCGGGGGAGGAGAGGGTCCGCGTGAGGCGCGCGTGTCCGGCGGGCCACCGGCCGGGCCGCGACCGCGCGGCGGCCCCGCGCCCAGGGAGCGCCCCGGCTCAGCCGGACGCGGTCCAGCCGAAGCGCGGAACCCTGCGCTCCAGGAACGCGGCGACGCCCTCTTCGGTGTCGCCGCTGCCGCGCGCCTGCTCCGTCCAGTACGCGTCCCGGTCGGTGCGGCCGTTGGCGAACTCCTTGGCCGCCGCCTGGGTGAGCTGCGAGCGGGCGGTGAGGACGCGGGTGAACTCGGCCACCCGCTTGTCCAGTTCCCCCACCGGCAGCACCTCGTCCACCAGACCGGTCCGCAGCGCCCGTGCCGAGTCGATCAGCTCGGCCGAGAACAGCAGGTACTTCGCGGTCGCAGGCCCCACCAGGGCGGTCAGCCGCCGGGTGGAGGAGGAGGCGTAGACGATGCCGAGCCTGGCGGGCGTGATCCCGAAGGAGGCGCCCTCCTCCGCGAAGCGCAGGTCGCAGGCGGTCGCCAGCTGGCAGCCGCCGCCGACGCAGTGGCCGCGCACGGCGGCCAGTGTCGGCTTGGGGAAGGCGGCGAGCGCCTCCTCGGCCCCCACCGCGAGCGACCGGGGGTCCTCGCCCGGCCCCGGCGCGCGCAGCGAGGAGATGTCGGCGCCCGCGCAGAACGTCGGTCCGGCGCCGGTCAGCACCAGGGCCCGTACCTCGCGGTCGGCGGCGAGCTCGTCGAGGAGCGGCGGCAGCGCCCGCCACATCGCGGCGGTCATCGCGTTGCGCTTGGCGGGGTTGCTGATGACGACGGTGGCCACGCCGTCGGCCACGGTGTGCTCCAGCTGCGGCTCCATGCGCCGGATGCTATCCGGGCGGACCGCTCCTATGATCAAGAGGGGGCCGACCCGGCGATGCCACGAGGAGACGCTGATGGTTGCACCCGCATCCGCACGTGACAGCAGGAAGCTCCGCCGCAGTTTCGGCCGGCTGACCTTCCTCGGCGCGGTCCTCGCCCTCGCGGGCCTGGTCGGCCTCGTCTACACCGGCGTGGCGACCCTGACCTCGATGCTCCTGTTCGGCTGGCTGCTGCTGGTCGGCGGCGTGGTCGGGCTGGCCCACGCGATCCAGTCGCGCGGCGCCAGCTTCTTCTGGCTCGGCGTGGTGGTCGCGGCCCTGAACATCGCGGCCGGTGTGGTGGTCATCCGCCGCCCGGAGGGCTCGGCCGAGGCGCTGACCATGTTCGCCGCGCTCCTCTTCCTCACCGGCGGGGTGTTCCGGCTCGCCGGCAGTGTGGTGGTGCGCGGACCGCAGATGGGCTGGACGCTGGTGCAGGGCGCGTTCGGCGTGCTGCTCGGGGTGCTGGTCCTGGCGAGCTGGCCGAGCAGCAGCCGCTATGTGATCGGCTGCTTCTTCTCGCTCGCGCTGCTCTTCGACGGCCTCGGTCTGATCGCGCTCGGCATCGGCGGGCGGCACATCGTGGGTCTGGTCACCGAGTCGGGGGCGGGCGCGGACGCCCGGGGGAGCGCGTCCGTACCGCAGACACCCCCGCAAGCCATGGCAAAGCCGTCAGATAGCGATCAGGCACCTTTTGAGAAGTGACATCTGCGGGCGACAGCGATCAGAACGCGTCGATACCCGCTGACTTCTGTTCAGTCGACCGGTCCGGACCATGTCAGTCCCCACTCTTGACCAAGAGCCTGACTGCCGACTGCGAGGGTGGTGCCGGAACATGGAGATCCGCGGGAGCGTGCCACCCGACGCCGCACCGGCCAGGCCGTTCCCGTACGAGGGAGTCTGGCGCTTCACCGCCCCCGCCGTCGACGCCTCGGTCCCGCAGGCCCGGCACGCCGTGCGCGACCTGCTCCGCCGCCAGGGCGTGCCGGTCCCCGACGACCTCTTCCAGGGCCTGCTGCTGATCGTCTCCGAGCTGGTCACCAACGCGGTCAGGCACGCGGCCCTGCTCTCCCCGCAGGTGGCCGTGGAGGTGGCCATCGGCGCCGAGTGGATCCGGGTCTCCGTGGAGGACAACCACCCCTACCGCCCCAAGGCGCTGGAGACCGACTACGGCCAGACCGGCGGGCGCGGACTGCTGCTGGTGCGCGAGATCACCTACGAGGCGGGCGGGGCCTGCGACGTGGAACAGACGGCGAGCGGCGGCAAGATCATCTGGGTGGCCCTGCCGCTGACCCCGGCCCCCGGCACGGTCACCAGCCCGCGGCAGGCCCTGTGAGCTCACGGACGGCGGGCCGGGCCGCGTCGAGCACGGTCATGAACCAGGCGGAGAAGGGGGCCCGCTCGTGCAGGGCGGCCAGCTCCTGCGGCGAGACGAAGGCGGTCTCGTAGACCTCCTCCGGGTCCGGTCGCACCGGCGACTGCACCAGACCGACGAAGAGGTGGTTGTACTCCTGCTCCACGAGCCCCGAGTCCGGGTCCGGGTGGTTGTAGCGGACCGTGCCGCCCTCGGCGAGCAGCGAGGGCGAGACGCCCAGCTCCTCGTGGGTGCGCCGGGCCGCCGCCGCGAAGGGGGACTCACCGGGGTAGGGGTGCCCGCAGCAGGTGTTCGACCAGACACCGGGGGAGTGGTACTTGCCGAGCGCGCGGCGCTGGACCAGCAGCCGGCCCGCCGGGTCGAAGAGGAAGACCGAGAACGCCCGGTGCAACAGACCGGGTGCCTGATGGGCGGAGAGCTTCTCCGCGGTGCCGATGGTATTGCCGCTCTCGTCGACCAGTTCGAGCATGATCTCTTCGGCGGTCCCGTTCGACGAGCTGCTCGCCGTAGTGGCTGGTGTGGTCGGCATAACCATCCTTCGCTTCGGTCCTCGGCTGCCAAGTCTGCCGTACAAAAGCGGCGTGTCCGCACTTCGACGGGCAGCGCATGTCCGTAATGCGCCGGGTGTGCGGCACCGTCGAAGAAGGGATCGTGCCCAGCCGTACCGGCCCGGAACCATCGAACATGTGAACGAGGGTGGCCGCGCGGTGTCCGGCCGTCAGTGGCAGAGCCGGGCCTCGTGGGCCGCGTGGCCGCTCGGCTCCAGCTGGAAGGTGCAGTGCTCCACGTCGAAGTGGTCACCCAGGCAGCCCTGGAGATCGTGCAGCAGCCGCTCGTGGCCCACCGAGTCCAGCGCCTCCTGGCTGACCACCACATGGGCGGAGAGCACCGGCATCCCCGAGGTGATCGTCCAGGCGTGCAGGTCATGGACGTCCTCGACGCCCGGCAGGGCCACGATGTGCGCCCGGACCTCGCTCATGTCGACGCCCTGGGGGGCGGCCTCCAGCAGTACGTCCAGCGTCTCCCGCAGCAGCTTCACCGTACGCGGGACGATCATCAGGCCGATCACCAGCGAGGCGACGGGGTCGGCGGCCTGCCAGCCGGTCGTCATGATCACCACGGCCGAGAGCAGCACCGCCACGGACCCGAGCGCGTCCGCGAGGACTTCGAGGAAGGCGCCCCGCACGTTGATGCTCTCCTGCTGGCCGCGGACCAGGAGCGAGAGCGAGACCATGTTCGCGACCAGGCCGATCAGGCCGAAAACGATCGTGGTGGCACCCGAGGTGTCGGCCGGCTCGACGAACCGCTGCACCGCCTCGTACAGCACGTATCCGCCCACGCCGAGCAGCAGCAGACAGTTGGCGAGCGCGGCCAGGATCTCGGCCCGGGCATAGCCGAACGTCCGGTTGTGGCCGGCCGGGCGGTTGGCGAAGTGGATGGCGAGCAGCGCCATCGCCAGCCCCAGGGCGTCCGTCGCCATGTGCGCCGCGTCCGCGACCAGGGCCAGCGAGTCCGCGAGCAGGCCGCCGACGATCTCGACCACCATCACGCCCAGCGTGATGCCCAGGGCCACCCGCAGCCGCCCCTTGTACGCCGCGGCGGCCGTCTCGGTCGGCGCCGACCCGCCGTGCGCGTGTCCGTGGTCGTGCCCAGCCCCCATGGAAGGCCACCTCTCAGACTCTTGGCATGGTTGTGCGATCTGCGTACGAGGGGTCAGTGAACTACGGGCGGGGGGTATGGGGCAACACGGCACTGAACACCGTTGTCATATGCTCTGACCTGCGGAAACGCCCTGCTTGCCGAGCGCGTACGCCATTCGCACAGGCGTCGCAGGTCAGAGCGGTGCGCGGGCGCGGACGACGGCGCGCGGCCCCGCGTCCGGCGGACGGGGGGCGGTTTGTGGGGCGCGGCCCCGATCGACGATGATGATCCACGCGGCAGCCCCCTGCCGCAGGGCCCGATCGGGGCGTAAACAGGCGATGAACTCCCGGTTCCACGCATCCGATAGCCTCCCGATAGCCTCTGCCGACGCGCCGCCCGCCGCTTCATTCCGGGCCGGCCTCGGACATCAGCCATGCCAGCTCCAAGGAGTGAGTTCGTCTGTCGACCGCCATCCTGACCGGCCTGCCGGTCCCCGGGTCGCAGCTCGGGCCCGAACTGCGCTCGCTGGGCTTCGACGTACGGTCCGCGCGGCGGCCGGAGGATCTGCCCGGCCTGCTCGCCGAGGTCCCGCCCGGTGAGCGGGTCGCCCTGGTCGACCCGTCCTTCGTGGGCCATACGCACGCCCTGCGCCTCGCCCTGACCGACCCCCGGTTCCCGGCGGCGGCGATCCCCGGCGCCCTGGCCGTCCAGGCGGAGGCCCGCCCCGCGCTCGCGCGCGCCCTCGCGGACCGCACCGGGCCCGCGGCCGTGGCCGACGGGGGCGCGGCCGTCGCCGTGAACGCCACCGGCACCGGCGTCCTCACCGACCGCCTCGCCGCAGCCCTCGGGGACGGCGGCGTCGCCGTGCACCGCCCCGAGCTCGGCTCGCTGGTGGCCACCGTGCCCGCCGGGCCCGAGGCCGCCTTCACCGCCCGCAAGGCCGTGGACGCGGTGGACGACGAGGCGGTCCGGCTGCGCAACGCGGTGAAGTCCCGCGACGGGTTCTTCACCACCTTCTGCATCAGCCCGTACTCGCGCTACCTCGCCCGCTGGTGCGCCCGCCGGGGCCTCACCCCCAACCAGGTCACCACCGCCTCGCTGCTCACCGCGCTGATAGCGGCCGGCTGCGCGGCGACCGGCACCCGCGCCGGCTTCGTCGCGGCCGGCGTGCTGCTGCTCCTCTCCTTCGTCCTGGACTGCACCGACGGGCAGCTCGCCCGCTACTCGCTCCAGTACTCCACGCTCGGCGCCTGGCTGGACGCCACCTTCGACCGGGCCAAGGAGTACGCGTACTACGCGGGCCTGGCGATCGGCGCGGCCCGCGGCGGCGGCACCGACGACGTATGGGCGCTCGCGCTCGGCGCGATGGTCCTCCAGACCTGCCGCCACGTCGTGGACTTCTCCTTCAACGAGGCGCACGTCGTGGGCACGGGCGCGAACGCCAACAGCAGCCCCACCGCGGCCCTCTCCGACCGGCTCGACTCCGTCGGCTGGACGGTCTGGGTGCGCCGGATGATCGTGCTGCCGATCGGTGAGCGCTGGGCGATGATCGCCGTGCTCACCGCCGTCACGACCCCCCGGATCGTCTTCTACGCGCTGCTGATCGGCTGCGCCTTCGCGGCCTGCTACACCACGGCCGGGCGCGTGCTGCGCTCGCTGAACCGCCGCGCCACCCGTACCGACGGGGCCGCGCGGGCCCTCGCGGAGCTGGCCGACACCGGGCCGCTCGGGGAGTTCTTCGCCAAGATGGCGCCGATCCGCCGGGGCGCCTGGACCGCCCCCGTGGTGGCCCTGCTCGGCGCGGCAGCGCTGCTGGCCGCGGCCCTCACCCAGGACGTCGACGGTTGGCACGTCGTCCTCGCCGCGGCCCTCTACGCGGCCTTCTCCGGCGCCGCCGTGGGCCGCCCCCTCAAGGGCGCCCTCGACTGGCTGGTGCCGCCGTTCTTCCGGGCCGCCGAGTACTGCACGGTCCTGGTCCTCGCCGCCCGCTCCGAGGTGGACGGGGCGCTGCCCGCGGCCTTCGGACTGGTGGCGGCGGTCGCCTACCATCACTACGACACGGTCTACCGCATCAAGGGCGGCTCCGGCGCGCCGCCGCGCCTGCTGGTCCGCCTGGCCGGCGGCCACGAGGGGCGGACGCTGGTGGTCGCGGTGCTCGCCGCGACCCTCGCCGACCGCGGCACGGACTTCACCCTGGCGCTCACCGCCCTCGCGGTGGCCCTGGCGCTCCTGGTGGTCGTGGAGTCCATCCGCTTCTGGGTGTCCTCCGGAGCACCCGCAGTACATGACGAAGGAGAAACGGCATGATCGGCCTCGTACTCGCAGCCGGTGCAGGACGGCGTCTGCGCCCCTACACCGACACGCTCCCGAAGGCCCTCGTGCCCGTCGACGGCGAGACCACCGTCCTCGACCTCACACTGGCCAACTTCGCCGAGGTGGGTCTGACCGAGGTCGCGATCGTCGTCGGCTACCGCAAGGAAGCCGTGTACGACCGCAAGGAGGCCCTGGAGGCCAAGTACGGCGTCACGCTCACGCTGATCGACAACGACAAGGCCGAGGAGTGGAACAACGCCTACTCCCTGTGGTGCGCGCGTGAGGTCCTGAAGCAGGGCGTCATCCTCGCCAACGGTGACACCGTGCACCCGGTCTCCGTCGAGAAGACGCTGCTGGCCGCGCGCGGCGAGGGCAGGAGGATCATCCTCGCCCTCGACGCGGTCAAGCGCCTCGCCGACGAGGAGATGAAGGTGATCACCGAGCCCGGCAAGGGCGTGCGGCACATCACCAAGCTGATGGACCCGGCGACCGCAACCGGCGAGTACATCGGCGTCACCCTCATCGAGCCGGAGGCGGCCGAGGAGCTCGCGGACGCCCTGAAGGCCACCTTCGAGCGCGACCCCGACCTGTACTACGAGGACGGCTACCAGGAGCTCGTCGACCGCGGCTTCACCGTCGACGTGGCGCCCATCGGCCAGGTCTCCTGGGTCGAGATCGACAACCACGACGACCTCGCGAAGGGCCGTGAGATCGCGTGCCAGTACTGACCCGGCTCATCCCGTCGCCGGTCGTCGTCGACATCAGCCGGGGCGCCCTGGACGATCTGGCGGGCCTCCTGGCGGACCAGCGGATCTCGGCCTCCGGCAAGCTGGCGATCGCGATCAGCGGCGGCTCGGGCCAGGCGCTGAGCGAGAAGCTGGCGCCGGTGCTGCCGGGCGCCGACTGGTACCCGGTCGCGGACGGCACCATCGACTCGGCCGTGCGGCTCGGCGACGACATCAAGGGCAAGCGGTACGACGCGGTCGTCGGCCTGGGCGGCGGAAAGATCATCGACGTGGCGAAGTACGCCGCGGCGCGGGTCGGACTGCCCATGGTGGCGGTCGCCACCAACCTCTCGCACGACGGCATCTGCTCGCCGGTCTCGATCCTGGACAACGACAACGGCCGCGGCTCGTACGGCGTGCCCACGCCCATCGCCATGGTCATCGACCTCGACGTCATCCGCGAGGCCCCGGTCCGGTTCGTCCGCTCGGGCGTCGGCGACGTGATCTCCAACATCTCCGCGATCGCGGACTGGGAGCTCTCGCACCGGGTCAACGGCGAGCCGGTGGACGGTCTGGCCGCGGCCATGGCCCGTACCGCGGGCGAGTCCGTGCTGCGCCACCCCGGCGGCGTCGGCGACGACGAGTTCCTCACCGTCCTGTCCGAGGCGCTGGTCCTCTCCGGCATCGCCATGTCGATCAGCGGCGACACCCGCCCCTCCTCCGGCGCCTGCCACGAGATCAGCCACGCCTTCGACCTGCTGTACCCCAAGCGCTCCGCGCTCCACGGCGAGCAGGTCGGCCTCGGCGCCGCCTTCGCCATGCACCTGCGCGGCGCCGCCGAGCAGTCCGGGCTCTTCGCCCAGGTGCTGCGGCGGCACGGCCTGCCCGTGCTCCCTCAGGAGATCGGCTTCTCCGCCGACGAGTTCGTCCGGGCGGTGGCGTACGCGCCGCAGACCCGGCCGGGCCGTTTCACGATCCTGGAACACCTCAACCTGTCCGCAGACCAGATCAAGGACGCTTACGCCGACTATGCAAAAGCCATCGGTAGCTGAACTCCGCCCGGTCGTGCACCCGCCGGGCGTCAAGGACCGGCGGAGCGGCGAGCACTGGGGCGGCCGGCTCTACATGCGCGAGGTCTCCCTGCGCGTGGACCGGCACCTGGTGACCACCCGGGTCACGCCCAACCAGCTGACCTATGTGATGACCGTCGCCGCCGCCCTCGCGGCCCCGGCCCTGCTGGTGCCCGGGATCTGGGGCGCCGTCCTCGGCGTGGTGATGGTCCAGCTGTACCTGCTCCTCGACTGTGTCGACGGCGAGGTCGCACGCTGGAAGAAGCAGTACTCGATGACCGGCGTCTACGTGGACCGGGTCGCCGCCTATGTGTGCGACGCGGCGGTCCTGGTCGGCTTCGGTCTGCGGGCGGCCGACATCTGGGGCTCGGGGCGGATCGACTGGCTCTGGGCCTTCCTCGGCACCCTCGCGGCCCTCGGCGCCGTCATGATCAAGTCCGAGACCGACCTCGTCGGCGTCGCCCGCCACCAGCAGGGCAAGCCGCCGGTCAAGGAGACGGCCTCGGAGCCGCGCTCCTCCGGCATGGCGCTGGCCCGCCGGGCCGCCGGGGCGCTCAAGTTCCACCGGCTGATCCTCGGCATCGAGGCGTCCCTGCTGATCCTGGTCCTGGCGCTGGTCGACCACGCGCGCGGCGACCTGTACTTCTCCCGGCTCGGCGTCGCGGTGCTCGCGGGCATCGCGCTCCTCCAGAGCGTGCTGCACCTGGTGTCCATCCTCGCCTCCAGCAGGCTCAAGTGAGTGCCCCGCTGAAGGTCGGCGCGGTCGTCATCACCATGGGCAACCGGCCCGAGGAGCTGCGTGCGCTGCTCGAATCGGTCGCCAAGCAGGACGGCGACCCGGTCCAGGTCGTGGTGGTCGGCAACGGCGCCCCGGTCCCGGACGTCCCCGAGGGCGTACGGACCGTGGAGCTGCCCGAGAACCTGGGCATCCCCGGCGGTCGCAACGTCGGCATCGAGGCGTTCGGCCCGTCCGGCGCCGAGGTCGACATCCTGCTCTTCCTCGACGACGACGGGCTGCTGGCCAACGCCGACACGGCCGAGCTGTGCCGCCGGGCGTTCACCGAGGACCCGCGGCTGGGCATCATCAGCTTCCGTATCGCGGACCCGGAGACCGGGGTCACCCAGCGCCGCCACGTCCCGCGGCTGCGCGCCTCCGACCCGATGCGCTCCTCGCGCGTGACGACCTTCCTGGGCGGCGCCAACGCTGTACGGACGAGGGTTCTCGCGGAGGTCGGCGGGCTGCCCGACGAGTTCTTCTACGCCCACGAGGAGACCGATCTCGCCTGGCGGGCGCTGGACGCCGGCTGGATGATCGACTACCGCGCGGACATGGTCCTGTACCACCCCACCACGGCGCCCTCCCGGCACGCGGTCTACCACCGGATGGTGGCCCGCAACCGGGTCTGGCTGGCCCGGCGCAACCTGCCGGCCCTCCTGGTCCCCGTCTATCTGGGGGTCTGGATGCTGCTCACGCTCGCCCGGAAGCCCTCCGGGCCCGCCCTCAAGGCGTGGTTCGGCGGCTTCAAGGAGGGCTGGACCACTCCCTGCGGCCCGCGCCGCCCGATGAAGTGGCGCACGGTCTGGCGGCTGACCCGGCTGGGCCGGCCGCCCGTCATCTGACACTCTCGGGTCGGGCACATCGGATGGGGGCCGTCCGGCCCCGGGCACTTCGGGCAACGGCCATCGGGCGTACTTCTTTGAAAGCGAAAGTTTCCTCTTGTGAGTGACACAACTCTGTCCCCGGCGGAACTCGCCGCCAAGCACGGCCTGGCGGTGAGCGGCGCCCGGCCGGGGCTGCGCGAATACTGCCGCCAGCTCTGGGGGCGGCGCCACTTCATCCTGTCGTTCTCGCAGGCGAAGCTGACCGCCCAGTACAGCCAGGCGAAGCTCGGCCAGATCTGGCAGGTGGCCACCCCGCTCCTCAACGCGCTGGTCTACTACTTCATCTTCGGCGTGCTGATGAACGCCAAGCGGGGCATCTCGTCGGACGTGTACATCCCGTTCCTGGTGACGGGCATCTTCGTCTTCACCTTCACGCAGAACTCGGTGATGGCGGGCGTCCGGGCGATCTCCGGCAACCTGGGCCTGGTGCGCGCGCTGCACTTCCCGCGCGCCTCGCTGCCGATCTCCTTCGCGCTCCAGCAGCTCCAGCAGCTGCTGTTCTCGATGATCGTCCTGGTCCTCGTGGTGGTCGCGTCGGGCAGCATGCCGATGGCGTCGTGGCTGCTGATGGTGCCGGTCCTGGCGTGCCAGTTCGTCTTCAACACCGGCCTGGCGCTGATCATGGCCCGGCTGGGCAGCAAGACCCCGGACCTCGCCCAGCTGATGCCGTTCGTCCTGCGGACCTGGATGTACGCCTCCGGCGTCATGTTCAGCATCAAGGTGGTCCTCCAGGGCAAGCCGCACTGGGTCGCCCAGGTCCTCCAGGTGAACCCCGCCGCGGTCTACATGGACCTGGCGCGGTACTCCATGATCGACGGCTTCGGTACCAACAACCTGCCCCCGCACGTGTGGGCGCTGGCCGTGGGCTGGGCGCTCGTCGTGGGCGCCGCGGGCTTCGTGTACTTCTGGAAGGCAGAGGAGCAGTACGGTCGTGGCTGAGGACAACATCCGTATCGCCGACGCGAGCGGCGAGCGCATCCCGACCGTCATCGCCGACGATGTGCACATCGTGTACACGGTCAACGGCACGGGCGGCGGGCGGGGCAGCGCCACCGCCGCGCTCAGCCGGATAGTGCGGCGGGACACCGGCGAGTCGCGCGGCATGCGCAAGGTGCACGCGGTGCGGGGCGTCTCCTTCACCGCCTACCGCGGCGAGGCGATCGGTCTGATCGGCACCAACGGCTCGGGCAAGTCGACCCTGCTGCGGGCGATCGCCGGACTCCTGCCCCCCGCCAAGGGCCGGGTGTACACCAACGGCCAGCCCTCGCTGCTCGGCGTCAACGCCGCGCTGATGAACGAGCTGACCGGCGAGCGCAACGTCATCCTGGGCGGCCTGGCCATGGGCATGTCGCGCGAGGAGATCAAGGAGCGGTACGAGGAGATCGTCGACTTCTCCGGCATCAACGAGAAGGGCGACTTCATCACGCTGCCCATGCGGACGTACTCGTCCGGCATGGCGGCCCGGCTGCGGTTCTCCATCGCCGCCGCCAAGGACCACGACGTCCTGATGATCGACGAGGCGCTCGCCACGGGTGACCGCAAGTTCCAGATCCGCTCCGAGGAGCGCATCCGCGAGCTGCGCAAGCACGCGGGCACGGTGTTCCTGGTCAGCCACAGCATCGGCTCCATCCGCGACACCTGCAACCGGGTGCTCTGGCTGGAGCGGGGCGAGCTCCTGATGGACGGACCCACGGACGAGGTCGTCAAGGCGTACCAGAAGGAGACGGGCCGCTGACACCCGGTCACCGTCCGTACGCCGTCGAAAGCTCCCGTCGATCAACCCCGGCGGGGGCTTTCGCGTCCTCGGGGGCGGTCCTCATGGCGGACCGGAATGTCAAGGCTGGGTCAAGTCGCCTGCGCCGGGGGAAGGTTGGCGCGGATTGAAGTGTTCTTGTAATGCGCGCAACACCCCGACGTGTTGTCGGGCGTTGTACAACGTAAGCTGTACTGGTGTTGATCGTGACGGACGGGCGGCACCGCCCCGGGCGCCCCGCGCGGGAGCCGTTCTCCACTCGGGAGGCTCGGCGGCGTGTCCGAAATGGGATGTTTTGGGTCGGCGGTGTAGAACGGGAGATGTGACGGCAATGGCTACGGGAAATCTCCACCTGCGAGAGGCTTCCGCCGTTCCCGTGCCGGGCGGCCCCCGGTGACAGGTGTCCGGGACGTGCGCACCGACTCCCCCTCGCGCACCACGCTCGACAAGGCCACGGCGGAGAACTTCCCGGTGGCCCCCTTCTTTCTGCCGCGCGCCTGGCGCGACGACCTGATGGCCGTGTACGGCTACGCGCGCCTGGTCGACGACATCGGCGACGGCGACCTCGCGCCCGGCGGCGCCGACGCCCGCCACCTGGGCGTGGCCCCCGCCGAGGCGGACGACCGGCTCGTGCTGCTCGACGCCTTCGAGGCCGATCTGCGCCGCGTCTTCGACTCCACCCCGCGCCACCCGCTGCTCCGGGCCCTGCAGCCCACCGTCCGCCGCCGCTCACTCACCCCCGACCCGTTCCTCGCCCTGATCGCGGCGAACCGGCAGGACCAGCTGGTCGGGCGGTACGAGACCTATGACGACCTGGTCGCGTACTGCGAGCTGTCGGCCAATCCCGTGGGCCGCCTGGTGCTGGCGATCACCGGCACCGAGAGCCCCGAGCGCGTCCGCCGCTCGGACGCCGTCTGCACCGCCCTCCAGATCGTCGAACACCTCCAGGACGTCGGCGAGGACCTCGGCCGGGACCGGATCTATCTGCCCGCCGAGGACATGAAGCGGTTCCATGTCACCCAGGCCGATCTGGCCGCCCCGCGCGGGGGCGCGTCGGTGCGCGCCCTGGTCGCGTTCGAAGCGGAACGCGCCGCGCGGCTGCTGAATGAAGGCACCCCCCTCGTGGGTAGCGTCCACGGCAGACTCAGACTGCTGCTGGCCGGATTCGTGGCCGGGGGCCGCGCCGCGCTCGACGCGGTGGCAGCCGCCGGCCACGACGTACTCCCTGGACCGCCCAAGCCCACCAAATCCAGTCTGCTGCGCGAAGTGGGAGCCGTGTTGCGTAGAGCGCGTAGAGAGGGGTGAGCCGGACCGTGGATCCACACGCACACGCGTCCGCGCCGGTACAGGCCGCGTACAGCTACTGCGAGGCGGTGACCGGACAGCAGGCGCGCAACTTCGCGTACGGCATCCGGCTGCTGCCGACCGACAAGCGCCAGGCGATGTCCGCGCTCTACGCGTTCTCGCGGCGCGTCGACGACATCGGCGACGGCGCGCTGGCCGCCGAGGCCAAGAAGCAGCGCCTGGAGGACACCCGCGCGCTGCTCGGCCGGATCGCCCGGGGCGCGGTCGAGGAGGACGACACCGACCCGGTGGCGGTGGCGCTCGCGGACGCGGCGCGCCGCTTCCCGATCCCGCTGGACGGGCTCGACGAGCTCATCGACGGCGTCCTCATGGACGTACACGGCCAGACCTACGAGACCTGGGACGACCTGAAGGCCTACTGCCGGTGTGTCGCGGGCGCGATCGGCCGGCTCTCCCTGGGCGTGTTCGGTACACAACCGGGCGCACCGGGCGCCGAGCGTGCCGCGGAGTACGCCGACACGCTGGGCCTGGCCCTGCAACTCACCAACATCCTCAGGGACGTTCGCGAGGACGCGGGCAACGGACGCACCTATCTGCCCGCCGACGACCTGGCGAAGTTCGGGTGCGCCGAGGGCTTCCACACCCCGGTGCCACCCGCCGGCTCCGACTTCGCGGGCCTGGTCCACTTCGAAGTGCGCCGGGCCCGCGCCCTGTTCGCCGAGGGCTACCGGCTGCTGC
Organism: Streptomyces sp. YS-3; assembly: GCF_045257485.1. Lineage (NCBI taxonomy): Bacteria > Bacillati > Actinomycetota > Actinomycetes > Kitasatosporales > Streptomycetaceae > Streptomyces > Streptomyces sp. YS-3. The sequence continues at coordinate 20,941 of NZ_JBJHPC010000011.1, forward strand.
CCATGCTCGACCGCCGCAGCGGCGCCTGCGTGGCCGCGATGGCCGGAATCTACCGCCGACTGCTCGACCGCATCGAGCGCGACCCGGAGGCCGTGCTGCGCGGCCGGGTCTCGCTGCCCGGCAGGGAGAAGGCGTACGTGGCGGTACGCGGACTGTCCGGGCTCGACACCCGGACCGTCTCCCGGCAGACCGCCAGGAGGCGCGCCTGATGGCCCATGGGCACCTGGACGTGCGGCCGAAGAGCTTTACGTGCCCGCAGTGTGCAACCCCCGCTCCGGCCGGGGCGTCCCTGACTGCGACGGCGGCGACCGCGCCGGCGGCCGGGCGCGCGCACCGCACCGGCACGGTCGAAGGGGAGGACGCATGACAACCCCGCAGCCCGAACGCGCGGTGGTCGTCGGCGGAGGTCTGGCCGGCGTCACCGCCGCGCTGGAACTGGCCGGCGCGGGCCTGCACGTCACCCTGGTCGAGGGCCGCCCCCGGCTGGGCGGCCTCGCCTTCTCCTTCCGGCGCGGCGAACTCACCGTCGACAACGGCCAGCACGTCTACCTGCGCTGCTGCACGGCCTACCGCTGGTTCCTCGACCGGATCGGCGGCGCCCACCTCGCGCCGCTCCAGCGCCGTCTGGACGTGCCCGTCCTGGACGTGGCCCATCCGCGCGGACCCCGGCTCGGCAGACTGCGCCGCACCGCGCTGCCGGTGCCGCTGCACCTGGCCGGCAGCCTCGCCACCTATCCGCACCTCTCGCTCGCCGAGCGGGCCTCCGTCGGGCGCGCCGCACTCGCGCTCAAGGGCCTCGACCCGGCCGACCCGGCGCTCGACGGGGTGGATTTCGCCACCTGGCTCGGCCGCCACGGCCAGTCCGCCCGTACCGTCGAGGCCCTGTGGGACCTGGTGGGCGTGGCGACCCTGAACGCGACCGCGCCGCACGCCTCCCTGGGCCTCGCCGCGATGGTCTTCAAGACCGGGCTGCTCTCCGAGCCGGGCGCCGCCGACATCGGCTGGGCGCACGTACCGCTCGGCGAACTCCACGACACGCTGGCCCGCAAGGCGCTCGCCTCGGCCGGGGTCCGCGTCGAGACCCGCACCAAGGCCGAGTCCCTCGCGCGCACCGAGGGCGGCGCCTGGCGGGTCGAGGTGAGCGGCGAGACGCTGGATGCCGAGGTGGTGGTCCTCGCCGTGCCGCAGCGCGAGGCGCACGACCTGCTGCCCCACGGCGCCCTCGACGACCCCGGCAAACTGCTCGACATCGGCACCGCGCCCATCCTCAACCTGCACGTCGTCTACGACCGCAAGGTGCTGCGGCAGCCCTTCTTCACCGCACTCGGCTCACCCGTGCAGTGGGTCTTCGACCGCACCGAGTCCTCCGGGCTGGCCGGCGGCGGCCAGTACCTGGCGGTCTCCCAGTCGGCCGCCTGGGACGAGATCGACGAGCCGGTGGCCGCGCTGCGCGCGCGCTACCTGCCCGAGCTCGAACGGCTGCTGCCCGCCGCGCGCGGCGCGGGCGTACGGGACTTCTTCGTGACCCGGGAGCGCACCGCGACGTTCGCCCCCACCCCCGGCGTCGGACGGCTGCGCCCGGGCGCGCACACCCGGGCGCCCGGTCTGTACCTGGCCGGCGCGTGGACCGCCACCGGCTGGCCCGCGACGATGGAGAGCGCCGTACGCAGCGGATTCAGCGCCGCGGGCGCGGCCCTCGGCGTACTCGGCCGCTCCCACGTCCATCCGCTTCAGGAGGCGGCATGACCCTTAGCAGCACTGGAACAAGAGGAGAGACCGTGGCGACTGTGCCTTCGGCGAACTCGGCTGTCGACACCGTGGACGTCGCCGCGCTTCTGGAGCGCGGACGGACGCTGTCCGCGCCGGTGCTGCGCACGGCCGTGGAGCGGCTCGCCGCTCCCATGGACACCGTCGCCGCCTACCACTTCGGATGGATCGACGCCCAGGGCAACCCGGCGGACGGCGACGGCGGCAAGGCCGTCCGGCCCGCCCTCGCCCTGCTGTCCGCCGAGGCGGCCGGGGCCCGTCCCGAGGTCGGCGTGCCCGGCGCGGTCGCGGTCGAGCTCGTCCACAACTTCTCGCTGCTCCACGACGACCTGATGGACGGCGACGAGCAGCGCCGCCACCGCGACACGGTCTGGAAGGTACACGGCCCGGCGCAGGCGATCCTCGTCGGCGACGCCCTGTTCGCGCTGGCCAACGAGGTCCTCCTGGAGCTCGGCACGGTCGAGGCCGGACGCGCCACGCGCCGGCTGACCACCGCGACCCGCAAGCTCATCGACGGCCAGGCCCAGGACATCTCCTACGAGCACCGCGAGCGGGTCACCGTCGAGGAGTGCCTGGAGATGGAGGGCAACAAGACGGGCGCGCTGCTCGCCTGCGCCTGCTCCATCGGCGCGGTCCTCGGCGGCGCGGACGACCGTACGGCTGACACGCTGGAGGCGTACGGCTACCACCTCGGCCTCGCCTTCCAGGCCGTCGACGACCTCCTCGGCATCTGGGGCGACCCGGACGCCACCGGCAAGCAGACCTGGAGCGACCTGCGCCAGCGCAAGAAGTCCCTGCCGGTGGTGGCGGCCCTCGCCGCGGGCGGCCCGGCCTCCGAGCGGCTCGGCGAACTGCTCGCCGCCGACGCCAAGAGCAACGACTTCGACAGCTTCTCCGAGGAGGAGTTCGCCACCCGGGCCGCGCTCATCGAGGAGGCGGGCGGCCGGGAGTGGACCTCGCAGGAGGCCCGCAGGCAGCACGCGGTGGCGATCGAGGCACTGGGCACCGTCGACATGCCCGAGCGGGTGCGCGCGCAGCTGACCGCCCTGGCCGACTTCGTCGTCGTACGGAAGAGATGATCACCATTCGTATATGACGCGACGTCGCCGGAGCGGGCCCGCCACCGGGCCGCCTCCGACGGAGACCCCAGCACAGCAGAAGTAGCACTGCACTTGCATTAAGGGGAAGCCATGACAGCGACGACCGACGGAAGCGCCGGGGCCACGTGGCCCCCCGCCGCCGCGGCCAGTGGGACGACCGCGCCGCCACCCGGCGCGGACCAGGTGCTCGACGCCGCCCGGCGGGCGACGGACCGCGCGGTCGAGCACCTGCTCGCCGAGCAGGACGACCTCGGCTGGTGGAAGGGCGACCTGGAGACCAACGTCACCATGGACGCCGAGGATCTGCTGCTGCGTCAGTTCCTCGGCATCCAGGACGAGAAGACGGTCGCCGCCGCCGCGCTCCACATCCGGGGCGAGCAGCGCGAGGACGGCACCTGGGCCACGTTCTACGGCGGCCCGCCCGAGCTCTCCGCGACCGTCGAGGCGTACGTGGCGCTGCGGCTGGCCGGGGACCGGCCGGAGGACCCCCATATGGCGCGGGCCTCGGCGTGGGTCAGGAGCCAGGGGGGCATCGCCGCCTGCCGGGTCTTCACCCGGATCTGGCTGGCCCTGTTCGGCTGGTGGAAGTGGGACGACCTGCCGGAGCTGCCGCCGGAGCTGATCTTCCTGCCCAAGTGGTTCCCGCTGAACATCTACGACTTCGGCTGCTGGGCCCGGCAGACGATCGTGCCGCTCACGGTCGTCTCCGCCAAGCGGCCGGTGCGGCCCGCGCCCTTCGCGCTCGACGAGCTGCACACCGACGCGCGCGACCCCGCCCCCGCCCGGCCGCTCGCCCCGGTCGCCAGCTGGGACGGCGCCTTCCAGCGGCTCGACAAGGCGCTGCACCTCTACCACCGCCTCGCCCCGCGCCGACTGCGCCGGGCCGCGATGAACACCGCCGCCCGCTGGATCGTCGAGCGCCAGGAGAACGACGGCTGCTGGGGCGGCATCCAGCCGCCCGCCGTCTACTCGGTGATCGCCCTGCATCTGCTCGGCTACGACCTCCAGCACCCGGTGATGCGGGCCGGGCTGGAGTCCCTGGACCGGTTCGCGGTGTGGCGCGAGGACGGCTCCCGGATGATCGAGGCCTGCCAGTCCCCGGTCTGGGACACCTGCCTGGCCACCATCGCGCTCGCCGACGCGGGGCTGCCCGCCGACCACCCCGCCCTGGTCAAGGCCGTCGACTGGATGCTCGGCGAGGAGATCGTCCGGCCCGGCGACTGGGCGGTGAAGAAGCCTCAACTGGCCCCCGGCGGCTGGGCCTTCGAGTTCCACAACGACAACTACCCCGACATCGACGACACCGCCGAGGTGATCCTCGCGCTGCGCCGGGTGCGCCACCCCGACCCCGAGCGGGTCGAGGGGGCGATCCGCCGGGCCGCGCGCTGGACGCTCGGGATGCAGTCGAGGAACGGGGCCTGGGGCGCCTTCGACGCCGACAACACCAGCCCGTTCCCCAACCGGCTGCCGTTCTGCGACTTCGGCGAGGTCATCGACCCGCCGTCGGCCGACGTCACCGCGCACGTCGTGGAGATGCTGGCCGTCGAGGGCCGGGCCCACGAACCGCGCGCGCGGCGCGGCGTCGAGTGGCTGCTCGCCGAACAGGAGGCGAGTGGCGCCTGGTTCGGGCGCTGGGGCGTCAACTACGTCTACGGCACCGGCTCGGTGGTGCCGGCCCTCACCGCCGCCGGACTGCCCGCCTCGCACCCGGCGATCCGCCGGGCCGTCGGCTGGCTGGAGTCGGTGCAGAACGAGGACGGCGGCTGGGGCGAGGACCTGCGCTCCTACCGCGAGGAGGAGTGGATCGGGCACGGTGTCTCGACCGCCTCCCAGACCGCCTGGGCGCTGCTGGCGCTGCTGGCGGCCGGGCAGCGGGAGAGCAGGGCGGTCGAGCGGGGCGTCGCCTGGCTCGCCCGGACCCAGCTGGCGGACGGTTCCTGGGACGAGCCGTACTTCACCGGCACCGGGTTCCCCTGGGACTTCTCGATCAACTACCACCTCTACCGCCAGGTGTTCCCGCTCACCGCGCTCGGCCGCTATGTCCATGGAGAACCGTTCTCCCTCAACGGCCGCAAGGGGAAGTGATGGAGCTGCACCCCGCCGCCGTCCCGGAACCCGTGCCGCTGCTGGTCGCCTGCGCGCTCACCATCGAGGAGCTGGCGCTGCGCAGCGGCGGCCGGGGCCGGACGCCCGGCCAGGTGGTGACCGTGCTGCGCAGCGGCATGGGACCCAGGGCCGCCGAACGGGCCGTGCTGCGCGGCCTGGGCACGGCGGCGAACCGGGAGGCGGCCGTGATCGCCTCCGGGTTCTGCGCCGGCCTGTCACCGGGGATGCACCCCGGGGACCTGGTCGTCGCCCAAGAGACCCGCGACCCGCGCGGCACGACGCCCTGCGTGGGTACGGAGGTGCTGGCCAAGGCGCTGAGCGCGGCGCTGCCCGGCCGCACCGTGCACACCGGTCCGCTCATCGGCTCCGACCACGTGGTGCGTGGCCACGAACGGGCCGAGCTGCGCGCGACCGGGGCGATCGCCGTGGACATGGAGTCCGCGGCGACGCTGTGGAGCGCCGTCGGGGCCGGAGAGCGTCCGGTTGCGGCCGTTCGGGTGGTCGTGGACGCTCCAGAACATGAACTGGTCCGGATCGGCACGGTACGCGGTGGAATATCGGCTTTCCGCGTTCTTCGTGCCGTCCTTCCCGCTTTTTTTGAATGGCACCGTTCTTTGCCGCTCCCCAGGAGGTGAGCCAGATGGCCATGCCGCTTCGCCAGTCCATCAGGGTCGGGACCTATCTTTTTGAACAGAAGCTCCGCAAGCGTGAGAAGTTCCCGCTGATCGTCGAGCTGGAGCCGCTCTTCGCGTGCAATCTGAAGTGCGAGGGCTGCGGGAAGATCCAGCACCCGGCCGGGGTCCTGAAGCAGCGCATGCCGGTGGCCCAGGCCGTGGGCGCCGTTCTGGAGTCGGGTGCCCCCATGGTCTCCATCGCGGGCGGCGAGCCCCTGATGCACCCTCAGATCGACGAGATCGTGCGGCAGTTGGTGGCGAAGAGGAAGTACGTCTTCCTCTGCACCAACGCCCTGCTGCTGCGCAAGAAGCTGGAGAAGTTCACCCCGTCCCCGTACTTCGCGTTCGCCGTGCACATCGACGGGCTGCGCGAGCGGCACGACGAGTCGGTGGCGAAGGAGGGCGTGTTCGACGAGGCGGTGGCGGCGATCAAGGAGGCCAAGCGGCGCGGCTTCCGGGTCACCACCAACTCCACCTTCTTCAACACCGACACCCCGCAGACGATCATCGAGGTGCTCAACTTCCTCAACGACGACCTCCAGGTCGACGAGATGATGATCTCGCCCGCGTACGCCTACGAGAAGGCGCCCGACCAGGAGCACTTCCTCGGCGTCGAGCAGACCCGCGAGCTGTTCAAGAAGGCGTTCTCCGGCGGCAACCGCCGACGCTGGCGGCTCAACCACTCGCCGCTCTTCCTGGACTTCCTGGAGGGCAAGGCGGACTTCCCGTGCACGGCCTGGGCGATCCCCAACTACTCGCTCTTCGGCTGGCAGCGGCCCTGCTACCTGATGAGCGACGGGTACGTACCCACGTACCGGGAGCTCGTCGAGGAGACCGACTGGGACAAGTACGGCCGGGGCAAGGACGACCGGTGCGCCAACTGCATGGCGCACTGCGGCTACGAGCCCACCGCCGTCCTCGCGACCATGGGGTCGCTCAAGGAGTCGCTGCGCGCGGTCCGCGAGACCGTGCAGGGAAACCGCGGGTGACGTGATGAGGACCGGAGAGCCCGTCTCGCTGGGCCTCCCCGCGCCGCCGGCCCGGCCACTGGCGACGCGCCGCCCCTCGCGGCGCATCCAGGTCGGGTCGGTGGCCATCGGCGGTGATGCTCCTGTGTCGGTGCAGTCGATGACGACGACGCGGACGTCGGATGTCGGGGCGACGTTGCAGCAGATCGCGGAGCTGACGGCGTCGGGCTGTCAGATCGTGCGGGTGGCGTGCCCCACGCAGGATGACGCGGACGCTTTGGCGACGATCGCGAAGAAGTCGCAGATTCCGGTGATCGCGGATATTCATTTCCAGCCGAAGTATGTGTTCGCGGCGATTGATGCCGGGTGTGCGGCGGTGCGGGTGAATCCGGGGAACATCAAGCAGTTCGACGACAAGGTGAGGGAGATCGCGCGGGCGGCGAAGGATGCGGGGACGCCGATTCGTRTCGGGGTGAACGCGGGTTCGCTGGATGCGCGGCTGCTGAAGAAGTACGGGCGGGCGACGCCGGAGGCTCTGGTGGAGTCGGCTTTGTGGGAGGCGTCGCTGTTCGAGGAGCATGATTTCCGGGATATCAAGATCTCGGTGAAGCACAACGATCCGGTGGTGATGGTYGAGGCCTACCGGCAGCTGGCGGCTCAGTGTGAYTATCCGCTGCACTTGGGTGTGACGGAGGCGGGTCCGGCGTTCCAGGGGACGATCAAGTCGGCGGTGGCGTTCGGGGCGCTGTTGAGCCAGGGGATCGGGGACACGATCCGGGTGTCGTTGTCGGCGCCGCCGGCGGAGGAGATCAAGGTGGGGATGCAGATTCTGGAGTCGTTGAATCTGCGTCAGCGTCGGCTGGAGATCGTGTCGTGTCCGTCGTGCGGGCGGGCGCAGGTGGATGTGTACAAGTTGGCGGAGGAGGTCACGGCGGGTCTGGAGGGCATGGAGGTGCCGCTTCGGGTCGCGGTGATGGGGTGTGTGGTGAATGGGCCCGGKGAGGCGCGTGAGGCTGATCTGGGGGTGGCCTCGGGCAATGGCAAGGGGCAGATCTTTGTGAAGGGCGAGGTCATCAAGACGGTCCCGGAGTCGAAGATCGTGGAGACGCTGATCGAGGAAGCGATGAAGATCGCGGAGCAGATGGAGGGGGACGGCATCGCCTCCGGCGTCCCGAGCGTCACCGCGCGGGGCTGACCGCAACCACCGAGAGCTGAACGGGATCCGAAGGGGGCTCCAGCGTGACGATCTTGGAGAATGTTCGGGGGCCGCACGACGTCAAGGCGCTGGAGGGCGCCGAACTGATCGCGCTGGCCCGCGAGATCAGGGAGTTCCTGATCCAGGCGGTGGCGCGCACCGGGGGCCATCTCGGGCCCAACCTGGGGGTGGTGGAGCTCACCATCGCCCTCCACCGGGTCTTCGACTCACCCGTCGACCGCGTCCTGTGGGACACCGGCCACCAGAGCTACGTACACAAACTGCTCACCGGACGCCAGGACTTCTCGAAGCTGCGCTCCAAGGGCGGCCTCTCCGGTTACCCCTCGCGCGCCGAGTCCGAGCACGACGTCATCGAGAACAGCCACGCCTCGACCGTGCTCGGCTGGGCCGACGGCCTGGCCAAGGCCAACGAAGTCCTGGGGAGGGACGACCACGTCGTCGCGGTCATCGGCGACGGCGCCCTGACCGGCGGCATGGCCTGGGAGGCGCTGAACAACATCGCCGCCGCCCGCGACCGGCCGCTGATCATCGTCGTCAACGACAACGAGCGCTCCTACGGCCCCACCATCGGCGGCCTCGCGAACCACCTGGCGACCCTGCGCACCACCGACGGCTACGAACGGTTCCTGGCCTGGGGCAAACAGGTGCTCCAGCAGACACCCGTGGTGGGCCGGCCGCTCTACGAGTCGCTGCACGGCGCCAAGAAGGGGTTCAAGGACGCGTTCGCGCCGCAGGGGATGTTCGAGGACCTGGGGCTGAAGTACGTGGGGCCCATCGACGGGCACGACATCGAGGCCGTCGAGTCGGCCCTGCGGCGCGCCAAGCGCTTCCACGGCCCCGTCCTGGTGCACTGCCTCACCGAGAAGGGGCGCGGCTACCAGCCCGCGCTGGACGACGAGGCCGACCGCTTCCACGCCGTCGGAGCCATGGACCCGCTGACCTGCGTACCGCTCACGCCCGCCGGCGGCCCCTCCTGGACCTCGGTGTTCGGCGGGGAACTGGCGGCGCTCGGCGAGGAGCGCGAGGACATCGTGGCGATCACCGCCGCGATGCTCCACCCCACCGGGCTCACCGAGTTCGCGGCCCGCTTCCCCGGCCGGGTCTGGGACGTCGGCATCGCCGAGCAGCACGCCGCCGTCTCGGCGGCCGGGCTCGCCACCGGCGGGCTGCACCCGGTCGTCGCCGTCTACGCCACCTTCCTCAACCGGGCCTTCGACCAGGTCCTGATGGACGTGGCCCTGCACCGGTGCGGAGTGACGTTCGTCCTGGACCGGGCCGGCGTCACCGGGGTCGACGGCGCCTCGCACAACGGCATGTGGGACATGTCGATCCTCCAGGTGGTGCCCGGCCTGCGCATCGCCGTCCCGCGCGACGCGGCCCAGCTACGGGCCCAACTGCGCGAGGCGGTCGACGTCGACGACGCCCCGACCGTGCTCCGCTTCCCCAAGGAGGCGGTCGGCCCGGACATCGCGGCCCTCGACCGGATCGGCGCGATGGACGTGCTGCGCCGGGACGAGGACGCGGAAGTCCTGCTGGTGGCGGTCGGGGTGCTCGCGCCCGTCTGCCTCCAGGCCGCCGACCTGCTCGCCGGGCGCGGCATCCGGTGCACGGTGGTGGACCCCCGCTGGGTCAAGCCCGTCGACGAGCAGCTCGCGCCGCTGGCCGAGCGGCACGCGCTGGTCGCGGTCGTGGAGGACAACTGCCGTACCGGGGGCGTGGGCTGGGCCGTCGGGCAGGCCCTGCGGGACGCCGGGGTGGACACCCCGCTGCGCACCTTCGGCATCCCCGAGCAGTTCCTCGCGCACGCCAAGCGCGCCGAGGTCCTCGCCGACATCGGGCTCACCCCGGTGGAGATCGCGGGACGCATCAGCGCCGCCCTCGCGGCGCGCCAGGAAGCCGCCGCGGCGGCCGAGAAGGGACACCACGGATGACCGACGGCGGACCCAAGGGCTTCGACCTGGCCCGGCTCCTCGCCGAACGCGGCGGCGAGCGCTACGAGCTGCACACGAAGTACCTCAACCACCAACTGCCGCGCATGCTGCACACCATCGGCTTCGACAAGGTCTACGAGCGGGCCGAGGGCGCGTACTTCTGGGACGCGGACGGCCAGGACTACCTGGACATGCTCGCCGGGTTCGGGGTGATGGGCCTGGGCCGCCACCACCCCGTCGTACGCAAGGCGCTCCACGACGTCCTCGACGCCTCGCTCGCCGACCTCACCCGCTTCGACTGCCAGCCGCTGCCCGGCCTGCTCGCGGAGCGGCTGCTCGCCCACAGCCCGCACCTGGAACGGGTGTTCTTCGGCAACAGCGGTACGGAGGCGGTGGAGACCGCCCTGAAGTTCGCCCGGTACGCCACCGGCAGGCCCAGGGTCCTGTACTGCTCCCACGCCTTCCACGGCCTGACCACCGGCTCGCTCTCGGTCAACGGCGAGTCCGGCTTCCGCGACGGCTTCGCCCCGCTGCTGCCCGACACGGCCGTCCCGCTCGGCGATCTCGCCGCCCTGGAACGGGAGCTGAAGCGCGGGGACGTGGCCGCGCTGATCGTCGAGCCGATCCAGGGCAAGGGCGTCCACGAGGCGCCGCCCGGCTATCTGCTCGCCGCGCAGGAGCTGCTGCACCGGCACAAGGCGCTGCTGATCGCGGACGAGGTGCAGACCGGCCTCGGCAGGACCGGCGACTTCTACGCGTACCAGCACGAGCAGGGCGTCGAGCCGGACCTGGTCTGTGTCGCCAAGGCGCTCTCCGGCGGCTATGTGCCCGTCGGGGCGACCCTCGGCAAGGAGTGGATCTTCAAGAAGGTCTACTCGTCGATGGACCGGGTCCTGGTCCACTCCGCGAGCTTCGGCTCCAACGCCCAGGCGATGGCGGCGGGCCTCGCGGTGCTCGCGGTGATGGAGGACGAGGAGGTCGTCGCCAACGCGCGGGCCACCGGCGAACTCCTGAAGTCCAGACTGGCCGCGCTGGTCGGCCGCTACGAGCTGCTGCACGACGTGCGCGGGCGCGGCCTGATGGTCGGCATCGAGTTCGGCAGGCCCTCCTCGATCCGGCTGCGCGGGCGCTGGACCATGCTCCAGGCCGCCCGCAAGGGCCTGTTCGCGCAGATGGTCGTGGTGCCGCTGCTCCAGAAGCACCGCATCCTCACCCAGGTCTCCGGGGACCATCTGGAGGTGATCAAGCTGATCCCGCCGCTGACGATCGGCGAGCGTGAGGTGGACCGCTTCGTCGAGGCGTTCACGGCCGTGATGGACGACGCGCACGGCGGGGGAGGCCTGATGTGGGACTTCGGGCGCACCCTGGTCAAGCAGGCGGTCGCCAACCGGTAAGGGCGCGTTTTTTTGCCTCTGGGGCAAAAAATTTGCCCCAGAGGCAACACGCTGACTGAATGGAGTGCATGAGCACTCCCCCCGGAAGCGCCGGGGAGCCGGCAGGCCCCGCGCTCCCCGAGGTCGCCCCGCGCCTGCGCGATCTGCGCCGCCGCCGGGGCCTCACCCTGGAGGCCGCCGCCCCGCGGGCCGGTCTCTCACCGGCGCACCTCTCCCGGCTGGAGACGGGCGCCCGCCAGCCCTCGCTGCCGATGCTGCTCGCGCTCGCCCGTACCTACGGTACGACGGTCTCGGAGCTGCTGGGCGAGCTGCCGCCCGAACGCGAGCCCGTCATCCGGGGCGGCCGGGCCGAGCCCGCCGAGGCGGACGGCTGGACCTACCACCGGGCCGGGCACCCCGGCCGCGCCATGCAGGCCCTGCGCGTCGAGGTCCCGTACGGCACCCAGCGCGAGCTGGTCCGCGTCCACCCGGGCGAGGAGTGGCTGTACGTCCTGTCCGGGCGGCTGCGGCTGTCCCTGGGCGATGCCACGCATGAACTCGACCCCGGCGACAGCGCGCACTTCGACTCGCTCACCCCGCACCGGATCTCCGCCGTCTCGCCCGGCGGGGCCGCGTTCCTGTTCGTCCACACCCTGCTCCAGAGCCCCGATCCGCATCCGCACCATCCGCACGGCTGAGAGGTACGAACATGTCGCAGAACTCCTCGGGACGGTCCGGAGCGAGCACCCATGAGACGAAGTTCCCCCGGGGGCTGGTGGTCCGGCTGTTCGCCTACCTGATCGCGGGCCACATCTTCGCGGCCTTCCTCTATCTCCTGTTCACCGTCGGGAAGTGACCGCCCGGGGCCCGGCTACGCCGGGTCCTCGACGAGGCGCTCACGCAGCCGCTCGCGGGTCTCGGGGGAGAGCCCGAGGCCTTCGGACAGATAGCGCTCGGTGGAGCCCCAGGTCTCCTCGATGGTCTCGAAGGCCGCGTCGAGATAGTGGGCGCGGGCGTCGAAGAGGGGGTTGAGCAGCTCCACGACCTCGGCGCTCAGCCCGGCGGGGGAACTGTCGCTGCGGTGCATCTTGTAGCGGCGGTGCGGGTCGTTGGACTTGAGGTAGTCGGCCTCGATGGCGTCGCGCTCGACCCCCACGGCGAGCAGCGCGATCGCGATGGACAGGCCCGCGCGGTCCTTGCCCGCCGCGCAGTGCATCAGGGCCGGGACGCTGTCCTCGGCGAGCGCGTGCAGCACCCGGCTGTGCTCGGCCGTGCGCTGCCGGATGATCGTGCGGTACGAGCGCGCCATCCGGTCGGCGCCCCGGCCGTCGGAGAGCACCGACCGCAGCTGGTTGATGTCTCCGTCGCGGACCATCTTCCAGAACTCCGCCCCGTCCGCCGGGTCCGTCAGCGGTATGTTCACATTGCGCACCCCCGGCAGTTCCACGTCCGGGCCCTCCAGCCTCTGGTCCGCCGCGTTGCGGAAGTCGAAGACGGTGTGCAGGCCGAGGGAGGCGAGGAAGGCGGCGTCCTGCGCGGTCGCGTGGGCGAGGTGGCCGCTGCGGAAGAGCCGCCCGTACCGCAGCCGCCGGCCGTCCACGGTCGGCAGTCCGCCCACATCACGGAAGTTGCGGACGCCGGAGAGCTCGGGTTCGGTCGAAGGGATCTGCGGAGTCTGCTGGGTCACGTTGGCTCCTGATGGGGGTCGAAAGAAAGATCACGCCGCCTCGTTCCGACGATACGACATGGGTTCCCGGGGCAATCATCTCGACCGGCTGACCGGAATGCGACCCCTTCGCACCCGTTGCCCTCCGTGATGTCCTGCCCCGATCCTGGTGTTGCTGTTCATGCCTGTGCGTACCTGTGCGGAACTGGGGGTTCGGGATGATCGAGACCGCGGACGACGGACGGGTGTGGCTGCTTTCCGGCCGCACCAGTGGATATGCCCTGCACCTCACGGAACACGGGGAACTTCTGCATCTGCACTGGGGGCCCCGGCTGGCCCTCGCCGACGCAGAGGCCCTCGCCGCCCTGCCCCTTCCGCCCCCCTGGCCCTTCGAATCACCACTGGATGGCCGGGAGGAGTACGTGGTGGAGGGCGGGCCCCGTTTCGCGCGCCCCGCGCTCTCCCTGCGTACGCCCGGGGCGCGCGGCACCGAGTGGACCTTCACGGACGCCACGGCCGACGGCGACGAGCTGCGGCTGCGGTTCGCGGACGCCGCGCACCGCCTCGCGCTCACCCTGCACTACCGGATGCGCGACGACTCCGACGTGGTGGAGCGCTGGGTCACCGTCGCCCACGCGGGCGCGCCCGGCGACCCGGACCTGGAGGTGCTGCGCGCCGACGCGGCCGTGTGGACCCTGCCGCACCGCGAGGGCTGGCGGCTCAGCCAGCTGCACGGCCGCTGGGCCGCCGAGTCCCGGCTCGTACGGGCCCCGCTCACCCCGGGTGAGAAGGTCCTCGGCAGCCGCCGCGGCCACACCGGCCACCAGCACCTGCCCTGGGTCGCCCTGGACGCCGACGGCGCCACCGAGGAGAGCGGTGAGGTCTACGGATGCGCCCTCGGCTGGTCCGGGTCCTGGCGCATCGCCGTCCAGCATCTGCCGGACGGCCGGGTGCAGATCAGCGGCGGCGCCGGGCACGACGACTCCGGACTCCTGTCACTGGCGCCCGGCGAGTCGTACACCACCCCGGTCTTCGCCGCGCTGTGGAGCCCGGACGGCTTCGGCGGGGCCAGCAGGGAGTGGCACGCCTGGCAGCTCGCACGGGTGATCCCGGACGCCGCGCGGGTGCGGCCGGTGCTCTTCAACTCCTGGGAGGCGACCGGGTTCGACATCGGGGAGGAGCAGCAGCGGGCACTGGCGCACCGGGCGGCCGGCCTGGGGGTGGAGCTGTTCGTCGTGGACGACGGCTGGTTCACCGGCCGCGCCCACGACGCGGCCGGCCTCGGCGACTGGACGCCCGACCCCGGCCGCTTCCCCCGCGGGCTGAAGCCGCTCGCGGACGACGTGCACGCGCTGGGCATGCGGTTCGGGATCTGGGTCGAGCCGGAGATGGTCAACCCCGACAGCGCGCTGTACCGGGCGCATCCGGAGTGGGTGCAGCACCACGACGGCCGGCGGCGCACCGAGTTCCGCAACCAGCTCGTCCTCAACCTCGCCCGGCGGGACGTCCAGGAGTACCTGTGGGAGCGGTTGGACGGGCTGCTCACCGAGGTGCCCGTCGACTACGTGAAGTGGGACTTCAACCGCTGCTTCAGTGACGCGGGCTGGCCGGGCGAGCCATATCCGCAGCGGCTCTGGATCGATCATGTACGCGCGCTGTACGGACTCCTCGACCGGCTGCGGGCGGCCCACCCGGCGGTCGACTTCGAGTCCTGCTCGGGCGGTGGCGGCCGGATCGACCTCGGCATCCTCTCCCGCACCGACCAGGTGTGGACCTCCGACAACACCGATCCGCTGGACCGGCTCGCCATCCAGCACGGCTTCAGCCAGCTGCACCCGGCGCGGGTGATGGCCGCCTGGGTCACCGACAGCCCCAACACCCTGCTCAACGGCCGCCGCAGCAGCCTGCGCTTCCGCTTCCTGAGCGCCATGGCCGGGGTGCTCGGCATCGGCGGGGACCTCGCGCGGTGGAGCGAGGACGAACTGGCCGAGGCGCGCGGGTGGGTGGATCTCTACAAGGAGATCCGGCCGGTGGTGCAGCTGGGGGAGCAGTACCGGCTGCGGCCCCCGGACGGCGGGCTGAGCGCCGTCCAGTACGTGCGCGGCGACGACACCGTCGTCCTCGCCCACCTCCAGGCCCAGCACCACGGGGAGCGGCCCCCGGCCGTGCGGCTGCGCGCGCTGGACCCGGCGTCGGCCTACCGGTGCCTGGACACCGGGGCCGTGCACCGGGGGGCGCTCCTGCTCCACCGGGGCCTGGACACCGGACTCCGGGGGGATCTTGACGCGGCGCTGTTCCGTTTCCGGCGGGTGGGTGCGGGCCGGGAGTGAGGAGGGCCCCCGCGGACAAGACGCCCCTGCGGACAAGACAAAGATCTGCATTCGCACCTATCCGCTGAAAGCGGACAGGTGGTGTGATAGGGGGTGAGAGGGGTGAATTGGGCGGAACTTTCGTCCGGATTGGGTGATTTGATGGAGCCTGTCCATCTCCCCGGCGGGAAGGGGAGGTTGCCCGTGAGCAGCGTCATATCCGTGACGTTCCGTGGTGGCGGGCGCCGATGAATTCCCCCGTCCGGCCGGGCCTGTTGAGAATTCGGGTCCACGCAGGGTGACCGCAATTCCCGTGCGAATTACCGGCCGGGAATGCCGGGAGGAAATCGGCACTTGTCGTGGCCCGCCGGGCTCGCTTACCGTCACCGCAATCCGGGTGGACCGCCGAATCCTGCCACCGCTCGGAATCCGCACCCATCCACGCGTGGCAGGAGCGGGGGACCCAGGTAAGCGCCGTCCGGAATTCCGGCACGGCTCGGGGTGAAGCCGAAGCACCGTGACCGGTGCCCCGGCCGGGCAGCTCCAGCCCGAACCCGACAGCTCACCTCGCAGGCGCCGGAGAGGAATTCGCCATGCCCAAGGGTAAGCACCGCCGTCCCAAGTCCAGCCCGATATCCCGGGGCATGGCGAATTCCTCTCCGGCGCCTGCGAGGTGAGCTGTCGGGTTCGGGCTGAGCTGCCCGGCCGGGGGCACCGGTCACGGTGCTTCGGCTTCACCCCGAGCCGTGCCGGAATTCCGGACGGCGCTTACCTGGGTCCCCCGCTCCTGCCACGCGTGGATGGGTGCGGATTCCGAGCGGTGGCAGGATTCGGCGGTCCACCCGGATTGCGGTGACGGTAAGCG